>NZ_JBHXTL010000054.1:13323-58057 GCF_042677365.1 Kitasatospora sp. NPDC127116 | reverse complement strand
GGTGGGCCCCCCCCCCTGCGAGGGGGGGGGGTCGGGTCCCGACCCGGGGCACCGGCAGGCTGCGCTCAGCAGGGCCCGTCGTCGGCCCAGACGCCCCACTGGCCGCCGGCGCTCGGCACCTCGTTCAGCGTCCACCACTTGGCGTGGTAGTTGTGCCCGTTGTACGAGACCTTGGCGCCGCCGGTGTACGTGGTGCTCGCGCTCCACGCCGGGGCGGTGCAACTGCCGGGGGTGGTCGGAGGAGTCGTCGGGGGAGTCGTGGGCGGGGTGGTGGGCGGCGTGGTGGGCGGGGTCGCCCCGGCGAACTTCACCGTGTACTTGGTGAAGTCCCAGTCGTTCTGAGCCACGCTGGAGCAGGAGCCGGACAGCCCCGGGTCGACGTTGCCCGCGCACTGGCGGTCCCGGTTGACCGACCAGTAGGTGTACCGGGCCAGGCCGTGCGCGGTGGCGAAGTCCAGCACGGTCTGGAAGTCGGACTGGTGGAAGTACTCGGCGGCGTCGGTGCGGCCGTTCATCATCGACACGCCCTCGTGGGCGTACGCGGTGGCCTCGTTCCAGCCGAAGGTGCTCTGCAGGATCTGGTTGAACTTCACCAGCGCGTCGGTCTGCGCCGCGGCGCCGCTGAAGCCGCCGTCGAACGGCATGATCGAGTAGTTGTCCGGCGTGAAGCCCTGCGACTTGGCCTCGTTGAGCATCTGGGTGCCGAACCAGCCGGTGCCCGCGTTGGTGCCCGCGGTGGTGATCGAGACGTACAGGCCGGGGTTGTTCTGCTGGAGGATCCGGGCCGCGCCGATCTCGTTGTGGATGGCTGCGGTGTTCTCGTACTCCGGTTCCTCCAGGTCGAAGTCGATCGCCTTGAGGCCGTACTTGGTGATCACCTTCTGGTAGCCGGCGGCGGTCGCCTCGGGGGTGCCGCAGACCTGGCCCAGCTTGGTGCCGCCGTACCCGCCGACCGACACCGAGACGTCCCCGCCCTTGCCGCGCACGGTCTGGATGACGCTCGGCATGGTGGTGTCGGTGTCGATCGAGGAGGTGCCGCCCCAGGCGGGCGAACAGCTGTTGCCCTGGGCCAGGATGAAAGCCAGTTGGAAGGCCTTCTGGCCGGTGGCGTCCATGACGGCGGCGGCGTCCGGCGGGTTGTTGTCCTCGGGCATCAGGTACGGCGCCGAGGCGTACCAGTTGCTGCCGAGCCCTCCGGCGGCGGTGGTGCCGGTGGTGTCCGCGGAAGCGGAGGCGGAGCCGGTGCCGGCCAGGGCGGCGACGCCGCCGGCGACCAGGCCGAGCGCGGCGGCCACGGCGAGCGCGGCGGGGCGCCCGAGGGCGGGGCGACGGGCGGGGCGAGGTGCGGTGTGCCGGTGGGAATGCGGGGGAAGAGCGCGTTCCATCGGAAGCCTTTCCAGGAAACGGCAGTGGGGGAGGCCGGCCTGGTCGCGCCGGGTGTGGGGGTGGCGCGGCGGCCGAACGGACCGTCGGCGGCGGGTGGTTGCCGAAGGTCCTCACTGGTATAGACCTGTGGGGAAGGGGGGTCAACCCCAAAAGGGTCAAGCCCGCCCGTCCGTCACGGGCGCGACAGCGCGCCAGGAGTCCGGCGGGTGCGCGGGCAGGCGGAAATGCCGTGGATCGCCGGGCGGGCCCGTGGCAGCATGGCGCCCATGACGACCGACCGAAAGGACCGTGCCGCGTAGTCGGCCGGGACGGATCCGCGCAGAGCTTCCGCGCCGCCGGGTCCGAGGAGCGCAGCCGGTGATCGACGGGGTGTCCGCGCGGGCCCTCGCCGAGATCGCGCGGCTCGAACGTACGCGGAACCACCTGCGGCCCGGGGACACGGCGGCCGCACTGCGTCGGTGGCGGGCGTACGTCCACCGTCCCGAGCGCCGGCTGTGGGAGGACTACGCGGAGCGCGACCTGTACTGGTTCTGCTGCGGTTGCCCGTGGGACGACCGGGACCTGTTGGAGACGGTGATGCTCGCGCTGTCGCCCCGGCACGCCCGTCAACTGCGCGCCGTCGTCGCCCGGTTCGACGCCCGGTGGGACGTGCCCGTACCGCCCTGGCTGCCGCCGGACGGATGGAGCTGAGCGCCCGGCGCCGGGCGCTCAGGCCCCGACGGTGGTGTCCGCGCCCACCCCCGCCAGCAGTCCGCTGACCGCGGGGGCCCACGGGCGGCCGGTCGGCCCGGTCAGCGACAGCGTCCGGTGGACGGCGGGCCGGATCGGGACCAGCACGCAGTCGGCCGGGAGCATGGTCAGTGCCAGCGCGGGCATCACCGAGACCCCGACGCCCGCGTGCACCATGCCGATCAGGGTGTTCAGGTCGCGGATGCGGTGCCGGGGCGCGAAGCGGGTACCGGCCCGCCGGTAGGCCTCGCGGATGTGGCGCTCGCAGCCGCCCTCCGAGAGCAGGAAGTCGTCGTCCTCCAACTCGGCCACGTGGACGGTCGGCTGGTCGGCGAGCGGATGGTCGCGGCGCAGCAGTGCGTGCATCGAGTCGGCGCCGAGCGCGACCGCCCCGGGCGGCAGCGGACCGGCGTCCACCAGCACGGCGGCGTCGACCGTGCCCGCCTCCAGCCAGGCCGCCAGCTCGTCGTCCTCGCCCTCGAAGACCCGGACGGTCAGCTGCGGGTGGGCCGCCCGCCAGTCCTTCAGCAGTCCGGGCAGCAGCGCCTGGCAGACGGTGGTGGGCGCCGCCAGCCGTACGGTGCCGGTCAGGCCGCCGCAGTGCCGGGTGGCGATCGCGCGGACGGCGACGGCCGAGGCGACGGCCGTCCTGGCGTGCGGGAGGATCTGCTCGCCGAGCGGGGTGGGGCGACACGGGCTGCCGCGCCGCAGCACGGGCGCGCCGAGGTTGCGCTCCAGCGCGGCGACGGCGTGCGAGACGGCGGACTGGCTGATGCCCAGCTCGTCGGCGGCCGCTCCGAAGCCGCCGGTGTCGGCGACCGCGACCAGTGCCCTGAGCTGGGCCAGGTTGACGTCCGAGGTCATGAGACTTCCTCATCACGGGTGCACTGCCACTTGTTGGACTCATGCTCCGGTGCCGGGCCACGCTCTGTCCAGTTGATGGCACGGCCACGAGCGTGGCCACGGCCACGGCCACGGATGCGGCCACGGAAACGGCCACGGCCACGGAAACGGCCACGGAAACGAAGACGGACGCGGCCACGGACACGGACAAGGAGGTGGTGGGGGTGCGGCGCTGGCTGCCGGGCTTCGTGGCCCTGTCGGCGATCTGGGGCGCGAGCTTCGCCCTGATCAAGGTCGCGGTCGACGCGGGGGTGCCGCCGCTCTGGGTGGCGCTGTGGCGCTGCCTGCTGGGCGCGGCCACGCTGTGGGCGATCCTCGTGGTGCGCGGCGAGCGGGTCCCGCGCGACCGGGTGCTGTGGGGCCATTCGGCGGTGGTGGCGGTGCTGCTCAACGCGGTGCCGTTCACCCTCTTCCCGTTCGGCGAGACCAGGGTCAGCTCGGTGCTCGCCGGGGTGATGAACGCGACCACCCCGCTGTTCACCCTGCTGTTCGCGGTGCTGGCCGTCCCCGGGGAGCGCCGCCCTGGCGCCCGCCGACTGGCCGGCCTCGGGCTCGGCTTCCTCGGCGTGCTCACCGTGCTCGGGGTCTGGCGCGGCCTCGGCGCCGGGGCGACCGCCGGCGCGCTGGCCTGCCTGGCCGCCGCCTGCTGCTACGGCGCCGGCTTCGCCTATCTGCGCCGCTTCCTGTCCGGCCGCCCGGAGTCGGTGACCACCCTCTCCGCGCTCCAGATCGCCTGCGCCGCCGCCGAGTTGGCGCTGGTCGCGCCGCTCGCCGAAGGCGCCCCGCACTGGCCCGGGGCGGGCCCGGCGCTCGCCCTGCTGGTGCTCGGCGTGGCCGGCACCGGCCTGGCGTACCTGCTCAACCTGGCCCTGGTCCGCGGCGCGGGGGCGACGGTGGCCTCCGCCGTCACGTACGTGATGCCGCTCTGGTCGACGGCGCTGGGCGCGGCGTTCCTGCACGAGCCGGTGGGCTGGAACGCGCTGGTCGGCGGCGTGCTGGTGATCGCTGCCGTCGCGCTGGCCCAGCCGCGCCCGGCCCCGGTGGCGGCCCAGGGCGGGGCCCCGGCGGAGGACCCGAAGGGCCGTCAGCCCGTCGGTTAGGGTGGACCGGGTGAGCGAGGTCAGCGACGGCGGGGGTGGCGGGGGCGGCGAAGGGGGCCGCGAGGCGGAACCGCAGCCGACCGCCGTGGGCGAGGCGCTGTGGGCGCACCCGCTGCGCTTCCCGTTCACCCGCTGGGTGCCGCGCTGCTGGGCGTACCTGCTGGGCAGTGCGCTGCTCGGGCCGGTGCTGCTGGCGGTCCTCGTGGTGCTGCTGGTGCTCGGCCTGGGCCTGGGGGCGATCGGCGTCGGGATCCCGCTGCTGGTCGCCCTGGCGCTCATCGGCATTCCGACCGCCACCGCGGCCCGGTGGCGGCTGCGGCTGGTGGAGCCGGTCCCGCTGCCCGACCCGCACCGCAGCCTGCCCGGGGCGGGCCGCCGGGCCCGCATCCGCACCCGGCTGCGCGAGCGGGCCACCTGGCGCGAACTCGCCCATGCCGCGCTCGTCTCGACGGTGCTGGCCGCCGCCGCGCTCGGCTTCACCGCGCTGCTGGTGCTGTCCGGCCTGTACGTGCTCTCCCCGCTGGTGGTCTGGGCGCTCGCGCCGGAGACCGTGATGCTGATCCCCGGGCGCGCCGTCCCCGGGCCGCTCGCCGCCCTGCCGTTCACCGCCGCCGGGCTGGCGGGCCTGCTGCTCTGCGCGTACGCCGGGGCGCTGCTGACCGCCGCCGAGGTCGCGCTGGCCCGCTTCCTGCTCGCCCCCCGGGAGGACGACCTCGGCCGCCAGGTGCTCGAACTCACCCGTTCCCGGGCCAGGTTGGCCGACGCCTTCGAGGCGGAGCGGCGCCGGATCGAGCGCGACCTGCACGACGGGGCGCAGCAGCAGCTGGTCGCGCTCAGCATGACCCTCGGGCTCGCCGAGTACGAGCTGCGCGACCGGCAGGGCCGGGCGGCGGACCTCGTCACCCGGGCGCGCGGCGAGGCCCGGCAGGCGTTGGAGCAGCTGCGCGGACTGGTGCGCGGCATCCACCCGCAGGTGCTCACCGACCACGGGCTCGCGGCCGCCGTCGCCGAGGTCGCGCTGCGTCACCCGATCCCGGTGGAAGCCGACATCGAGCTCCCGGAGCGGCTGCACCCGGCCGTGGAGACCACCGCCTACTTCACCGTCACCGAGGCGCTCACCAACGCCGCCAAGCACAGCGGCGCCACCGCGATCACCGTCCGCGGGCGGGTCGCGGGGGGCCGGCTGGTCGTCCAGGTGACCGACGACGGCCGCGGCGGGGCGGACCCGGCCGCCGGGGCCGGACTGGCGGGACTCGCCGACCGGGTGGCACTGCTGAGAGGACGGCTGATGGTGACGAGCCCGACGGGCGGCCCGACGACGCTGCGGCTGGAGGTCCCGTGCTCCGGGTCGTGATCGCCGAGGACGCGGTGCTGCTGCGCGCCGGACTGGTCGAGCTCCTCGCCCTCGGCGGCCACCGGGTGACCGCCGCCGTCGGCGACGCCGAGGCGCTGGCCGCGGCCGTCGACGCCGAGCGGCCGGACATCGTGGTCACCGACGTCCGGATGCCCCCCGACCACACCGACGAGGGCCTGCGCGCCGCCCTCGCCCTGCGCGAGCGCCACCCCGGCCTGCCCGTCCTGGTCCTGTCCCAGTACGTGGCCACCCCGTACGCGACCCGGCTGCTGGCCGCCGCCGGTGCTCAACCGGCCGGTCTGGGCTACCTGTTGAAGGACCGGGTCGGTGACGTCGCGGACTTCCTGGACGCGCTGCGGCGGGTCGCGGACGGGGAGACGGTGATCGACCCCGACGTGGTCCGGGTGCTGCTGCGCGGCCGGTCGGGCGACCGCCCGCTGGCCCGCCTCACCCCGCGCGAGCGCGAGGTGCTCGCGCTGCTGGCCGAGGGCCTCAACAACCAGGCTGTGGCGGCCCGGTTGAGCATCACCGAGGCCTCGGTGGTGAAGCACTGCGGGAACATCTTCATGAAGCTGGACCTGGACCCGACCGAGGGCAACCGGCGGGTGCTCGCGGTGCTGGCGCACCTGCGCGGCGAGTGACCGGTCCGCCCGTCCGACGGCAATTCACCCACTTGTCACAGGGGTTGTGCGGCCGGAACGATGGCGTCATGGAGAGGACACGGGAACCGCAGAGCGCAATCGTCAACCGGCTGCTCAAGGGCGAGGCGACCAGGGAGGACACCACGACGGCGCAGACCAACTTCCTGCTGTGGCTGCGGCAGGAATGGGCCGGGGACGGGGACCGGGCGCTGGCGGCCTGTCGGGACACGCTGACGGCTGCCGGGGGCGAGGAGTGGCGGGCCATGCCGGAGCGCGATCTGTCCGCCCACGTCTGGCTGTTCAGCTTCTCCTGCCCGAGCCGCGACGACCTGCCGGGCCAGGCGAGGAACTGGGTGACGGCGGTCCGCGCCAACGGCGGGGCGCCCGCCATCGCCCGACTGGTCAGGCACCTGCGGGGGCAGGCGGAGTGACCGGTCCGGCCGGAGCCTCCTGGGCGGCCGGAGCCCCGGGAACGGCCGGAGCGACTGGAGCGACTGGAGGAACCAGGGCGGCCGGGGGCCGGGGAACGGCCGGAACAGCGGGAACACCCGGAGCGCCCGGGCCCGGCAGTGGCGAAGCGGGGTCCAGCAACTCCGTGAGCCGCCGCGCCGAGGCCTCCCAGGTCCAGTGCTCCTCGACCCAGCGCCGCCCCGCCGCCCCCATCCGGGCCCGCTCGGCGGCCGGGGCCAGCAGGAGGCGGGTCAGGGCGGCGGCCACTTCGGCGGGATCGCGGCCGTCGACGACCGTGCCGGTGACGCCGTCCAGGACGGTGTCCGGGGCGCCGCCGGAGCGGCCGGCCACCACCGGGAGGCCGGCCGCGGCCGCCTCCAGGAAGACGATCCCCAGGCCCTCGGCCTCCAGGCCCAGCCGCCGGGTGCGGCACGGCATCGCGAAGACGTCCGCGCCGGCGTAGTGGACGGCCGTCCCGGCGTGGTCCAGGCCGCCGGTGAACACCACGCTGCCCGGCTCGGTCAGCCGGCCGGCCAGGCCCCGCAGCCGGTCCTCGTCCGGGCCCCGGCCGACCAGCACCAGGGTGGTCCCGGGCACGGCCCGGCGGATCGCGGGCAGCGCGCGGATCAGCGCGTCCTGCCCCTTGCGCGGGACCAGCCGCGCCACGCAGAGGACCACCGGGGCGGCGGCCGGCACCCCGGTGGTGCCGGCCGGCCGGAAGACCGACGGGTCGACCCCCGGTACCAGGCGCACCAGCCGGGCGTCCGGCCCGAGCGCGGGGGCGATCCGGGCGCGGGTGTAGGCCCCGAGGAAGGTCACCGCGTCCGTGCTGCGGCCGATCCGGCGCAGCAGGCCGCGGGCGCCCGGGGTGCGGGCCCACCAGATCTCGTGTCCGTGCGTGGTGGCGACCGTGCGGCGGATGCCGGGCGCCAGCCGCCGCAGGCCGGGCGTCATCGCGGCGAGCGGGGCGGCGGCGCCGAACCAGACCCGGTCGCAGCCGTGCGCGCGGGCTATCGCGGCGGCCCGGCGGGTGGCCCGAGGGGTCGGCAGCAGGGTGCGGGCGCGGTCGCGGATCACCGGGTAGGGGAGAGCGGCGTCGTGGCGCTCCGCGCCGGGTTCGGCCGAGGTGTAGACCACGACGTCGTGGTCGGGAACGCGGTCGGCCATGGCCCGGACGAAGGTTTCGATGCCGCCCTGGCGCGGTGGGAAGTCGTTGGTGACGACGAGGGTGGTGCCCATGGCAGGCCTTTCGGAAGGGAGAGCGGAACGGAGAGCGGAACGGGGACCGGATCGGAGGACGAGAGGGGGAGCAGGACGAGGACGAGCGGCAGCGCGAGGTAGCCGAACCGCCCGGCGGGTGCCAGCAGGAAGGCCGCGGTCAGCCCGAGGGCCAGCCGGTGCGCCGCCGCGGCCGCGGTGCGGGGCGGTCGGAGGAGCAGGGACGCCCCGACGGCGAGCCCGGCGAGCAGCAGCAGGCCGACGGCGGCGTACCAGCCGGGCGGGCCGAGATCGGCGAGCAGCCGTCCGGGCAGCGGGCTGGCGGCCGGGGTGGGCAGCCGGCCGCGCCCGGTGGGGAAGGCGAACACCTGCTCCACCAGCGGCCCGGGCGCGCGCAGCGCCACCGGCAGCACGGCCACCGCCGCCGCGCCCACCGCGACGGCCGCCCCGCGCAGCGCCGCGCGCCGTCCGGCCGTGGCCGCCAGCAGGGCGGTCACCACGGCGAGTGCGGGCCAGGCCGTCCACTTCAGCGAGCAGGCGGCGGCCAGCGCCAACCCGGCCGCCACCGGCCGCCGTTCGGCGGCGCGGACGAGGGCGAGCCAGCAGAGGCCGATGAGCGGCAGGTCGACCCCGCTGACGCAGAGCGGCAGCGCGACCACCGGCGAGACGGTGAGCGCGGCGGCGCCGAGCCGGCGCCCGGCGGGCACCGTCCGCAGCACGCAGACCAGGAACACCGCCGCGCACCAGAGCCGGGCGTCGCCGAGCGGTGACCCGCCCAGCGGCGTGTCGTCCAGCAGCGCCCGGGGCAGGCCCAGCAGGGCCATGCCGGGAAGGTACGGGGTGTACTGGGCGACGGACGCCGGCTCGGCCAGGTACGGGGTGCCGGTGTGCAGCAGCAGCGACCCGGAGCGCTCGATCACCCCGACCTCGCTCTGCCCCCGCCCGTCCAGCACCAGCACGAGCAGCGGCACCAGCACCGCCCCGACGGCGGCGACCGCCACCGACACCTCACGCCCGCGCCGCCGCACCAGCGCCACGGCGAGTGCCGCCGACAGGTACCCGCAGGCCGCGAAGGTCCCCCAGCTCCGGTGCGGCCCGAGCCCGGACAGCACCGGAAACGCCCCCGCCCACCCGGCCGCCACCAGCCACCCGCCGCACCACCACCACGCCCGTTTCGTCACGCCTTCATTGCATCGCCGCAGCTCGGCGGGGTCATCACGGCCAGGTCGAGCCCTGTGGTCGGGTTTCCCCCACCTCCGCCGGGACGGCGACGGCCGCGGCCACAGTGGCGAGGACCGCAAAGGACCGCAAAGGACCGCAAAGGACCGCAGAGGGGCGCGGAGGGGCCTCGGGGCGCGGCGGGGACGGGCCCGCTCCTCGCGTTGACGTTCGGTGGCCGGTGGATTACTGATCGTCCCCGGCCCACCGCTATCCTCGCCCTGTGGTGAGGTCGTGGGATGCGGCGGTGGAGCGGGCACAGGACCGGCTGGCGGCGGGGCCGCGGCTGCGGGCGGCCGGTCCGGGGGAGGAACGGCGGTTCGCCCTCTGGGACTTGGCGTCCCTGGTGGAGGGCGAGCTGGGCGAGCGGGTGGACCCGGACGGGCTGGCCCCGCCGGCGGAGCGCAGGTGGCGGGAGCGGCTGGGGGAGAGCGGGCGGGAGTGGCCGGGCGGGGAGCTGTACCGGCGGCGCTACTGGATCCGGGACGACGCGGGCGCGGTGGCGGGCACCGTCGCGGTGGACAACTGGACCAAGGGCCCGAGCCAGCTCGCCGTCTCCTCCCTCTACGTGACGCCGGCCGCGCGCGGCCGGGGCCTGGCCGCCGCCGCGCTGGACGAGGTGTACGCGGCGGCCACCGCCGAGGGCCTGCCGGGGTTCCGGCTGGAGGCGCACTGGACCTGGCAGCCGGCGGTCCGCTACTACCTGCGCCGGGGGCTGTGGGTGGTGGGCTGGAAGCGTGCGCTGTCCTTCGCCCGGATGCCCCAGCTCCCCGTGCACCGGGTGCGGGAGGAGGACGGCCGGCTGCTCCTGCTGGTCGCCGACCGGCTGCGCGGCTGGGTGCCGATACTGGCCGCGGGGCAGGAGGGCCGCTGGCTGCGGCTGGACGAGACGGCGGACTACCGGGGCTGCGACGGCTGGGTGCACGAGTACGCCCGCTCCACGCTGGCCCTGTGCCTGGCGCTGGCCGGCCGGCCGCTGGTGCGCGGCCCGCAGTGGTGGGCGGAGGCGTGGCGCTGGTCGGACGCGGGGGAGCCGGAGGGCCTGGCGTACCGGATCGAGGAGTTCGAGCGGGCGGCCCGGAAGGCGGGCCGGCCGATGGTGAGCCCCTACCGCCCGGCGTCGCCGCCGCAGTCCGGGCCGCCGCAGTCCGGGCCGTCGCGCTCCGAGCCGCCTCGGCCGGGGCCGCGGCAGTCCGAGTCGCCTCGGTCGGGGCCGCCCCGGTCGGGGCTGCCGGAGCAGGCTCCGCCGGCATTCCCGCAGCTGGCAGACTCGGGGGATGGCTGAGATCGAGATCGACGGCGCCCCTGCCGACCCTGCGCGGCTGGCCGCGCTGGGGCTGCTCAACTACGGGCACTTCACCACCCTGCGGGCGGAGGAGGGCCGGGTGCGCGGTCTGGCGCTGCACCTGGACCGGCTGGTCCGGGACTGCCGGGTGCTGTTCGGCGCCGAGCTGGACCGGGCGGTGGTGCGGGCGCGGATCGGCGCGGTGCTGCCCGCCGACGGCGCGCCGGTGACCGTCCGGGTCACCGTGTACGACCCGGAGCTCGGCCTGGAGCGCCCCGCGGCCCCGGCCGCACCCGCCCTGCTGGTGACCACCCGCCCGGCCACGGCGGCCGCGCCCGCCCCGCTGCGGGTCCGCACCGCGGCGTACCGGCGGGAGCTGCCGGAGGTGAAGCACGTCGGCCTGTTCGGTTTGGTGCACCACCGCCGCTTGGCGCAACTGGCGGGCTTCGACGACGTGTTGCTGGTCGACGAGGACGGCCTGGTGGTCGAGGGCGCGACCTGGAACGTGGGCTTCCTGGCCGAGGAGAAGCTGGTCTGGCCGCAGGGGCCGAGCCTGCCGGGCGTGACCGAGGCCCTGCTGTCCGGCGCGTACCGGGGTCCGCAGTCCCGCGAGCCGCTGGCCGCCGACGGGCTGGACCGCTTCACCGCCGCCTTCGCGGTGAACGCGGGTGTCGGGGTGTGTCCGCTGGCGGCCGTGGACGGCACCGCCTTCGACCCCGCCCACCCGGTGCTCGCCGAGCTGCGCGCCGTCTACCTGGGGGTTCCCGCCGAACCGGTGGGGGGATAACCCCACCTCCGGTCCGCCGGTGGCCTGCATGGTCCGCGGAGTCCGTTCTCCCTAGGTTGGAGCACGTTGACGACGAGCGACGCTACGACGCGGAACCGAAGGAAGGCCCACCCATGGCACGCCGCCAAGACCGCCGCAGGACCGACGAGTTCGGGACGGACCAGTACGGCACCGATGGGTACGCCCCCGCCGCCCACGCCGCCCCCGCCGCCCCCGGGTACGGCACCCCCTACGGCACCGCCCCGCAGGCGGCCCCCGCGATCGAGCTGCGCGGGGTGCGCCGCACCTACGGGCGCGGCGAGGCGACGGTGCAGGCGCTGTGCGGGGTCGACCTGGCGCTGGCCCACGGCAGCTTCACCGCGGTGATGGGCCCGTCCGGCTCCGGCAAGTCCACCTTCCTCCAGTGCGCGGCGGGCCTGGACCGCCCGGACTCCGGGCAGGTCCGGCTCGGCGGCGAGGACATCACCGCGCTGAGCGAGAACCGGCTCACCAAGCTGCGCCGCAGCCGGATCGGCTTCGTCTTCCAGTCCTTCAACCTGCTGCCCTCGCTGACCGTCGAGCAG
This sequence comes from Kitasatospora sp. NPDC127116, assembly GCF_042677365.1. Taxonomy (NCBI): domain Bacteria; kingdom Bacillati; phylum Actinomycetota; class Actinomycetes; order Kitasatosporales; family Streptomycetaceae; genus Kitasatospora; species Kitasatospora sp. NPDC127116. The sequence continues at coordinate 46,423 of NZ_JBHXTL010000054.1, read as the reverse complement.
AACGTGCTGCTCCCGCAGCGGCTCGCCGGGGAGCGCCAGGACCGCGCCCGGGCGCGGGAGCTGCTGGGCCGGGTGGGTCTCGGCGAGCACGCCCGGCGCCGGCCCGGCCAGCTCTCCGGCGGCCAGCAGCAGCGGGTGGCGATCGCCCGCGCGCTGATCACCCGCCCGGACGTGGTGTTCGCCGACGAGCCGACCGGCGCCCTGGACACCCGGACCGCGCACGAGGTGCTCGCCCTGCTGCGCCAGGCCGTTGACTCGCTCGGCGCGACCGTGGTGATGGTGACCCACGACCCGGTGGCCGCCTCCTTCGCCGACCGGGTGCTGTTCCTGGCCGGCGGCGAGATCGTGGACGACCTGCCGCATCCGAGCCCGCAGACCGTCGCGGACCGGATGGTCGCGCTGACCGCCCGCCCGGTGGGAGTGGCGGCGTGACGAACGGACTCGCGCGCTCCTCGGTGCGCTTTCGGCCCGCCTCCTTCGCGGGCACCCTGGTCGCCCTGCTGCTGGGCGCCGTCGTGGTGGTGGCCTGCGGCGTGCTGCTGCAGACCGGTCTGACCGCGAGCCTGAAGCCCGCCCGGTACGCGGACGCCCCGGTGGTGGTCGCGGCCGAGCAGGCGGTGAAGATCCAGAAGAAGGTCGGCCAGGACACCGAGACCGTGGAGCAGGCCACCCCGGAGCGGGCCCGGACGGACGCCGCGCTGGTCGGCCGGCTGGCCGCGCTGCCCGGGGTCGCGGCCGCCCGCCCGGACACCGCCTTCCCGCTGCCCGCCACCGGCCCGGCGCCGGCCCTGACCGGCCGGGGCTTCGCCGCGCTCGGTATCGCCGGACCGGGCGACACCCTGGTCGAGGGCCGCGCGCCCGGCGCGAACGAGGTGGTGCTGGACGCCGACACGGCGCGCGCCGCACACCTCGCCCCCGGCGCGCGCCTCACGCTCACCGCGCCCGGCGGCACTGCGGACTACCGGGTCTCCGGCCTGGCCGCCGCCCAGCAGGCCGGGCCCACCGCCTGGTTCGCCGACGCCACCGCCGACCGGCTCTCCGGCCACCCCGGCCGGATCGACGCCGTCGCCGTCCAGCCCCGCGCGGGCGTGAGCACCGCCGCACTCGCCGCACAGGTCCGCCAGGCCGTCGGCGGCGACGCCAGGACCTTCACCGGCGACGACCGGGGCGCCGTCGAGCACCCCGCCCTCGGCGGCGCCCGCAGCCTGCTGATGGCCCTCGGCGGCACCTTCGGCGGCTACGCCACCATGACCGCGGTCTTCGTGGTGATGAGCACCGTCGCCCTCGCCACCGGCCAGCGCGCCCGCGAGTTCGCCCTGCTGCGCGCCGTCGGTGCCACGCCGCGCCAGATCCGCCGCACCATCGCCGCCGAGGCGATGCTGGTCGCGCCGCTCGCCGCGGCGCTCGGCATCCTGCCCGGACTCGCCCTCGCCCGCTGGTGGTTCGGCCAGCTGGTCGAGCGCGGCGCCGTCCCCGCGGACGTCCGCCTGGACGTCGGCCCGCTGCCGATGCTCGTCGCCGTCCTCGCCTGCACCCTCGCCGCGCTGACCGCCGGCTTCCTGGCCTCCCGCCGGCCGTCCCGGATGCGGGCCGCCCAGGCGCTCGGCGAGGCCTCCGTCGAACCGCCCCGCCCGGGCCGGGTGCGCACCGTCCTCGGGCTGGTCTTCGCCGCCGGCGGCGCCGCGGCCGCCGCCGTCGCCAACTCCCTGGACGGCGCGCAGGCCGCCCAGACCGCGCTCGGCGTGGTGATGTGCCTGATGATGGCCGTCGCCCTGCTCGGCCCCTGGCTGGCCCGGGCCGCCGCCGCGATCCTCGGCGCCCCGCTGCGGGCCGGCGGCGCCCCCGGCTCGCTGGCCGCCGACAACACCCGCGCCAACGCCCGCCGGCTGGCCTCCGCGATCACCCCGATCGTCCTGGTCACCGCCTTCTGCGGCACCCTGCTGATCCTGCAGAGCACCGTGCGCCACACCGCCGGCGAGAACGTCCGGGCCGGCGTCACCGCCGACCACGTGGTCGGCGCCACCGGCCCCGGCCTGCCCGCCGGGACGGCCGAGCGGGCGGCCCGGGTGCCCGGCGTGGACACCGCCGTCGGCGTGCTGCGCACCGGCGTCGTCTACGAGAACGGCGGCCAGCTGGGCTCCGCCCCCGTGCTCGGCGTCGACGGCGACCCGGCGCGGCTGCCGAAGGTGCTCGACCTGGGCGTGCGCAGCGGCACGCTCGCCGACCTCGGCCGCGCCCCCGACACCATCGCGCTGAGCGCCACCCTGGCCGACGCGCTCGGCGCCGGGGTCGGCGACCGGGTCCCGCTCCGGCTCGGCGACGGCACCGCCGTCCGGCCCGCCGTGGTCGCGGTGTACGACCGCGGGCTCGGCGTCGGCCAGGCGCTGCTGCCCCGGGCCGCGGTGGCCGCGCACGTCACCGCCGGGTACGACAGCCAGGTGCTGGTCGCCGACGCACCGGGCGCCGACCCCGCGGCGGTGGCCGCCGGGCTGGGCACGCTGGCCGGGGCCGCGGTGACCGACCGGGCCGGGTTCGTCGCCCAGTCCGACAAGGACCTGGAGCTCAGCGGCTGGGCCAACACCGTGATGGCCGCCGTGCTCGGCGGGTTCGCCGCCGTCAGCGCCGCCAACACCCTGGTGATGACGGTGCTGGACCGGCGCCGCGAGGTCGCGCTGCTGCGCCTGGCCGGCACCACCCGGCGCCAGGTGCGCGGCATGATGCGCTGGGAGGCGCTGCTGGTGGCCTCGACCGGGCTGGCGGTCGGCGCGGCCATCGCCGGGATCACCCTGGTGCCGGTCGCCCGGGGCGTGGCCGGCTCCGCCCCGTACGTGCCGCCGATGCTCGCCCTGCCGCTGGCCGCCGGAGCCGTGCTGCTCTGCCTCGCGGCGACCGGGATGCCGGTCCGGGCGCTGCTGCGGACCCGGCCGGCGGCGCTGGGCGCGGTGCGCCAGTAGCAGTGCGCCAGTAGCGGTACGCCGGTAACGGGGCCGGGGCCGGGGCGGGCCGCGGGGGAAGGGGGTGCCCTTGAGGACGACTCAAGGGCACCCCCTTCCTTCGGGTGGGAACGGCGGCCCGGGTGGGGGGTTCATGGGAAGCGCATGACCTTCCAATGACCTTGACAAGGGCTGATCGTGATGTCGAATCAGCTACGCTCGCGCCCGCCCCGCCAGACCGTCGACGCAGAGAGTAGCCCGACATGAGCAGTCCTCCCGCAGCCCCCGCGGCCCCCGCGCCCCGCTGGCCGCTGATCCTGCTGCGCGCCTCCACCACCCTGCTGGCCCTGCTGTCACTGCTCCAGGTCATGCTGGCCGGCAGCTTCCTGAACGGCACCTACGACTCCCTGAAGGACCACGAGGGCAACGCGATGATGCTGGCCACCGTGGTGGTGATCCAGCTCGCGGTGGCCGTCGCCGTCCGGTGGCCCGGCCGGGGCCCGCTCTGGCCGCTGTGGACCACCCTCCTGCTCACCGTCGCCGTCGTCGGCCAGATCACGGCCGGCTACGCCCGGGCGCTCGGCGTGCACGTCACGCTCGGCGTCCTGCTGGTCAGCGGCGTGCTGTTCGGCCTGGTCGGCGCCTGGCGGCTGCCGCTGCCCGCCAGGCACGCCCCGGGCGTCGGCGGCCCCGACGGCACCGGACGGCTGCCGCGCCCCGGCGGACCGGTGGAGGTGTCCCGGTGAACCGGCGCCGGTTCCTGGGCGTCGGCGCCTCCGTCCTCGGCGCGGGCGCCCTGGCCGCCGTCGCCGTCCCCTCCGCCGCCCGGCTGCTCGCCGAGGGCCGCCCCGGGCAACTGCTGAGCAGCGAACTCGACCTGCCGGAGGCCTTCCGGGCCGCGCTGCCGGTGCCGCCCGTGCTGCAGCCGGTGCGCAGCGACGCGACGGGCGACTACTACGAGATCACCCAGCAGGTCGCCCGGCTGGAGATCCTGCCCGGGGTACGGACCGAGGCCTGGACGTACGGGGGCGGCTTCCCCGGGCCGACCGTGGTCACCCGCGCCGGGCGGGCGGCCGTGGTCAAGCACCGCAACGAGCTGCCGGTGCCCTCGGTGACCCACCTGCACGGCGGACACACCCCGGCGGACAGCGACGGCTACCCGGTCGACCTGCTGCTGCCGGTCGGGTCCTCGGCGGACGCCGCGTCCGGCACGGCCGGAATGGCGGGCATGGCCGGCATGGCGGGGATGGCCGGGATGTCCGGGACGGACCACCCGGCGGCCCGCACCGCCGTCGGCGAGCGCACGTACACCTATCCCGGCAAGCAGCGCGCCGCCACCCTCTGGTACCACGACCATCGGATGGGCTTCACCGGCCCCGGCGTCTGGCGCGGACTGGCCGGCTTCCACCTCGTGCACGACGACGAGGAGGCCGCGCTGCCGCTGCCGCGCGGCGAACGGGACCTGCCGCTGATGATCGCCGACCGCTCCTTCGCCGCCGACGGCTCCTTCCGCTACCCCGCCGTCGACCCCGGGCTCGCCGAGCCGGGCGTCACCGACGCCTACGCCAACGGCGTGCTCGGCGACGTCATCCTGGTCAACGGCGCGCCCTGGCCCCGGCTGGACGTCGACCGGGCGCACTACCGGCTGCGGCTGCTCAACGCCTCCAACGCCCGGCTCTACCGGCTCGAACTCGACCCGCAGCCCGAGGGCGGCGGCGCCCTGGTCCAGATCGGTTCCGACGGCGGCCTGCTCGCCGCCCCGGTCCGGCACGACGGCATCGAGATCGCCCCCGCCGAACGCTTCGACGTCGTGGTCGACTTCTCCCGCTACGCGCCCGGCACCCGGGTCCGGCTGGTCAACCGCTTCGGCAGCGGCCGGACGGCCGAGGTGATGCGCTTCGACGTCACCGCGAAGCAGCCGGCCGACGACGCGACGGTGCCCGACCGGCTCGCCACCGTCGAGGCCCTGGACGCCTCCGCGGCCGTCACCACCCGCGACTTCACCTTCCGGCGCAGCCGCGGCGACGGCTGGACCATCAACGGCCGCCCGTACACCCCCGGCCGCAGCATCGCCACGCCCGCCCTCGGCGCGGTCGAGCTCTGGCGCTTCTCCACCGACCTGCACCACCCGGTGCACGTCCACCTGGACCACTTCCAGGTGATCGGCCGCAACGGCGCGGACCCCGGCCCGTACGACGCGGGGTGGAAGGACACCGTGGACCTGCGTCCGGCCGAGGCGGTGGAGGTGCTCGTGCGCTTCACCGACTACGCGGGCGCGTACATGCTGCACTGCCACAACCTGGAGCACGAGGACATGGCGATGATGGCGGACTTCACGGTGCGCTGAGGAGCGGGCCACCCGGACGGCGCAGTGCCGGAGGGCGTGCGCTGCGCCCTCCGGCACTCCTGCCCTAGCGTCGCGGGAAGAGGACCCGCCGACGGACGGAGCCGCCGCCATGACCACCCCCGCCGAACGCCGCCGCCGCGGCCGGGCCGCCCGGGAGCGGATCTCCCGCTCCGCCCACGGCCGGTGGATCCCCGCCGCCGACCGGCCCGACCCGCTCGACGTGCTGGAACGGCAGTGCGAGGACCGGATCACCCGGCTGCTGCCGATCCGCCGCGGCCGGATGGCGGCGAGCCCCTTCGCCTACCTGCGCGGCGCCGCCGCCGTCCTGGCGGCCGACCTCGGCGCCCTCCCCGAGACCGGCCTCACCGTCCAACTCTGCGGCGACGCCCACCTGTTGAACTTCGGCCTGTACGCCTCGCCGGAACGCGCACTGCTCTTCGACGTCAACGACTTCGACGAGACCCACCCCGGCCCCTTCGAATGGGACGTCAAACGGCTCGCCGCCAGCGTCGCCGTCGCCGCCCGCGACAACGGCCAGGACGAGCAGCGGGCGCGCCGGGCCGCGCTCACCGCCGTCCAGGGGTACGCGGACGCCATGCGGCGACTGGCCGGGAAGGGCGAACTCGACGTCTGGTACGCCCGGGTGGACACCGCCGACCTCCCGGCACGGCTGGGCAAGCCGGGACAGCGCAAGCAACTGGAGTCCGGCCTCGCCCACGCCCGCAGCCGCACCAGCCTGCAGGCTTTCGGCAAACTCACCGAGGAACGGGACGGGCGGCGCCGGATCATCAGCGCACCGCCGCTGATCGAACCGCTGAAACGGACCGAACTGCGCGCCGTCGGCCAGGTGTTCAGCGACTACCGGTCGACCCTCCCGGAGTCCCGCCGGGTGCTGCTGGACCGCTTCCGCTTCGTCGACGCGGCGACCAAGGTGGTCGGCGTGGGCAGCGTCGGCACCCGCTGCTACATCCTGCTGCTGGAAGGCCGGGACGGCCGCGACCCGCTGTTCCTCCAGCTCAAGGAGGCCGGCCGGTCGGTGCTGGAGGAACACCTGCCGCCGCTGCGGGTGGACGCCGAGGTGTCCGCCCACCACGGCGGCCGCCGGGTCGTCACCGGGCAGCACCTGATGCAGGCCGCCAGCGACATCTTCCTCGGCTGGACCACGGGCCCCGGCGGCCGCCACTACTACGGCCGCCAACTGCGCGACATGAAGGGCTCGACGGAGATCGCCGACCTCACCCCCTCCGGCCTGCGCGCCTACGCCGAGCTCTGCGGCCGCACCCTCGCCCGCGCCCACGCACGCACCGGCGACCGCCTGGCCATCGCCGGCTACCTCGGCAGCGCGGACACCTTCGCCGAGGCCGTCGCCGACTTCGCCCTCCGCTACGCGGACCGCACGAAGGCCGACCACGGCGAACTGGTGGCGGCGATCGAGGACGGGCGGCTGGCGGCGGTGTCCGGGGTGTGAGCCGGGCGCTTTGAGGCGGGTCTTCGAACTCCTCGACTCCCGGCTCAACCGACGCTCCGAGGCGCCGCCGCCACCAGCAGCGCGGCGGCGACCAGCAGGCCGCCCGCGTAGAACGGGCCGAGCCCGCCGGCCGCCGTACCGAGGGAGGCGGCGGCCAGCAGCGGGCCGGCGGTGGCGCCGAGGTTGAGGGCGGCGGTCGCACAGGCGCCGGCCAGGGCGGGGGCCCCGGCCGCCTCGTACAACACCCGGGTGATCAGCGTGCCGCCGACCGCGAAGGACAGCGCACCCAGCAGGAACACCAGCGGCAGCAGCGCGCCCGGTGCCCCGGCCAGAACGGCGAGCGCGGGCCAGCCCGCCAGCAGCAGCGGGCCGCCGACCGCGAGGACCGGACCGGAATGCCGGTCCGCGAGCCGCCCCGCGACGGTGACCCCGGTGAACGAGCCGGCGCCGAACAGGACCAGCGCGACCGGCACCCACGGTTCGCCCAACCCGGCGGGTCCGGTCACCACGGGGGCGAGGAAGGTGAACCCGCCGAAGGTCGCCGCGTTCACCAGCCCGGCGAGCAGCATCGCGCGGAGAAGTCCTGGGCGGCGCAGCTCGGCGAGTTCCGCCCGCAGGGCCGTCGTCGCGGACCGGTCGGCGCGAGCGGTGACGGACGGCAGACCCCTGGCGATGCCGACGGCGGCCGGCAGGCAGAGCAGCGCGACCGCCCAGAACGCGGCACGCCACCCGAACACCGCGCCCAGCACCGCCCCGCCCGGGACACCGGCCACCGTCGCCACCGTCGTCCCCGACAGCAGCACGGCGAGCGCCCGCCCCTTGCGGTCCGCCGGGACCAGCGCGGCGGCGGTGGTCAGCGCCACGGCCAGGAACCCTGCGTTGGCGAGCGCGGCCACCACCCGGGTGGCCAACAGCACCGGGAAGCTCGCGGTGACCGCGCCGACCGCGTGCGCCGCCGCGAACGCCAGGACGAACCCGAGCAGGCTGCCGCGCCCCGGCCGGCTGCGGACGAGTACGGCCATCAGCGGCGCGCCGACCGCCATCCCGACCGCGAAGGCCGAGGTCAGCCCGCCGGCCGTGCCGACGGTGACGCCGAGGTCGGCGGCGAGGCAGGGCAGCAGCCCGGCGAGCATGAACTCCGAAGTGCCCATGGCGAACACGGCCAGGGCGAGCAGATAGAGCGGAAGGGGCATCGAGAGGCTCCGAAGTGGGGGAACGAGAAGGACGGACGTCTCGTCACCGCACGCTCAACCCCCGGGCGGCGCGGACGTGGCGCTCGCTCGGACCTCGGTGGTTCAGTGCTTCCGGGTTTCAGGGGGCCGACGGCGCGTGACCGAAAGCCCCCACCCTGGATGCCTCAGGGCTCGACATGCCCGGCAGGCTACCCGACCCTCCGCCGTCGAAGCATCCGGTTTTCCAGGTGGACGGGCCCGGTCCGCGGTCGTCCGCCTGCGCCGGGATCGTCACGCCGTCCAAGGTGCCCCGCAAGGGGGTTCGATGAATCGTGTGAGAATCGGCGGGGTCCTGGCCGCGACGGCCCTGTTGCCGCCGGCCGTGGGCGCGGTGGGACGGTTGGAGTCCCGCAGTGGCGGACGGGCCGTGGTGGCCGACGCCCTGAACCGGCCGGTGCTGCTGGTCGGCGCGGCCGGCGTCCTGCTCCTGGCCGCGCGCCTGATCCGCGGCCGTCGGGACACGGTCGGCGGGGTGGTGACGGCGGTCGGGGTCCTCGGGCTGCTGTTCGCGGTGGGCGCATCCGTCCTCGGCTCGTTCCAGGAGCTGGTCCGCTCGGACACGCGCACGAGCTCCCCCGGCCGGACGGACCACGTCCTGACCGTGGTCAACCGCGGCTACTCGGAGCAGGAGAGCAACACCTTCCACATCGCGCTGGAGACCGGCACCGGCCTCTCGGCCCGCCGCTGGCACGTCCTCACCGTCCAACAGGCGTTCCTGGGGCAGGGCGAGTTCGTCTCGGCGCAGTGGTCCGACGCCGGCCACGTCCGCATCACCACCGACGCCGGGTACCGCGTCTTCACCGTCGACCCGGACTCCGGCGAACCGACCCTCACCGAGAGCGCGGGCAAGGTGCGGACCGTCTAGGTTCCCGGCAGGCGGCCACGATGCGCGGCTCGACCACTGCCAGGGGGAACAGGGCACCGGACAACCTGTCGGCCGGGCCGGGCCGAGAGGCCACCTCTAGGATGCCGGGAAACCGAAGAGGGGGTTCGATGACGAACCGTGGGAGAGCCGGCGGCATCGTGGCCGCCACCGCGCTGCTGCTGCCGCCGGCGCTGTGGGCGGTGGGGCGCATGGAGTCGGGCGACGGCGGGCGGGCGGTGCTGGCCGACGTCCTGAACCGGCCGTGGGCGATGCTCGGTCTGGCCGCCGTCCTGCTGCTGGCGGCGGTCGTGGTCCGCGGCCGGTGGGACGTCGTCGGCGGGCTGGCGGCGGCGTTCGCGGTGTTCGGGCTGCTGCTGACGGGTGGCGGCCACGTCCTCCAGACGTTCGGCCCGAAGGTCCACGGGGTGAGCCGCACCGCCTCCCCGGAGCGGGCGGACCACGTTCTGACGGTGGCCCACCACGACGATCCGGAGGGCTACAACGGCCGCTACTTCGTCCGGCTGGAGACCGGCACCGGCCTGTCGACCCGCCGCTGGGACGTGCTCGCCCTCCACACGGGCGGCTTCCGGGGCGAGGGGGAGTTCGTCTCGGCGGAGTGGGCCGGATCCGGCCGGGTCCGCGTCGACACCGACGCCGGCTACCGCGTCTTCACCGTCGACCCGGGCTCCGGCGAGCCGACCCTCACCGAGAGCGTCGGCGAGCTGAAGTCCCTCGTCCGGAGGGCCTGAGCCCGGACGACGGGGGCGTTCGCCGCCGAGGAGCCGGTGCTGCGGGTGCTGTGCCCGCGGGAGCCTCTGCCGCGTGCTGCTGGAGACGGCGGCCGCGGCGGCGGCCGTGGCCTTCGTGGCTGGCCGGGTGCGGGCGCACCGGGTCTGAACTGCGCGATCGTCCGCGGGGATTGTCAGTGCTGTGTGCAAGGGTGACGTCATGCTGGCGATCGCGGTGCAGACGAACGAGACGCGGCACCTGAGGGTGTCGGCGGACGAACTGGCGGGGATGGTCCGGCGCATCGGTGCGCCGGACGACCGCTTCCTCGTCGTGGAGCGGATACCGGACCTGCCGGACGTGTACGTGCAGGTGTGGCACGCCGACGGGGAGGAGTACACGCTGGAGCACCGGGACGGCTCCGCCGAGCGGCACTTCGAGGTGCGGCTGGACGGGCCCGAGCCGGTGGTCGAGGCGATGACGGGCTGGGCGCGCGGTGCGGCGGGCTGGGACGAGGGCCTGGACTGGCGGCCGCTCGACCTCGGCCCGGCGCCGGAGCCGGTGCCGCCGATCGACCTGGAGGCGGGCGAGCGGAGGGAGTTGGAGGAGCGGCTGCGGCTGACGCTGGCCTGCGGCTACACCGACCGTGCCGGGCTCGCCGAACAGGCCGAGGAGCACCTGGTCGCGGGCGACCGCCGCCCGCTCTCGCGCCCGCAGGCCGAGCAGCTCGCCGACCGGCTCTGGCTGGAGCGGGTCGGCGAGCAGAGCGGCTGGATCGGCGAGACGGATCCGGAGCGCCTGACCAGGGCCTTCGCCGCCCTGGAGGCGGGCGGCCTCACGGCCCGGGAGGACTTCGGCTGCTGCCGCTCCTGCGCGGACGCCGAGATCGCCGAGGCCGGCGCCCCCGAAGCGCGCGGCTTCGTCTGCTTCCACGCCCAGTGCACCGAGTCCGCCGCCGCCGGCCACGGCCTGTCCCTGCTGTACGGCGGCTTCGACGGCTCCCCGGCGACCACTGTCGCGGTCGGGAAGGAAGTGGTCGCCGCCCTGACGGAGGCCGGCCTGCCGACGGTCTGGAACGGCGACCCGTCCCACGCGATCGAGATACGCCCGCTGCTGTGGCGCCGCCGCCTGGGCGCGTGAGACCGGGGGTGCGGCAGCCGGTTGGTGGTGCGGCAGCCGGTGGGTGGTCAGGTGCACCGGTGGGTGGTCAGGTGCGTCGGCGGGTCCAGCGCCAGTGGTTGGTGAGGCCGAGGCCGGCGCCGAGGAGGACGGCGCCGACGGGGACGAGGGGGAGCCACAGGGTGGCAACGGCCGCGCACTCGACGAGCAGGCCGAGGGGGAGCAGCCAGCGGAACCAGGGCTCGCCGGGGAAGCAGCGGGCGTCCCAGACGGCGGCGGCGAGCACGGCCGCGGCGACCAGGACGCCGAGGACGGGGATGCCGTGGGGTGTCACGGTGAGCGCCAGGTGCATGTCCGTCAGCCTCTCCCGCCGGTGACCGGTGACCGGTGCCGCGGTCCGGCCCGTGGGACCGGACCGCGGCATCAGCCTCTCACGGCACCAGCACCCGCAGGGCGTCCTTGGCGACCGCGACGTCCACCGGGAGCGGGGCGATGAACTCCCCGTCGGCGTAGGCGGTGATGCCGGGGGACTCGATCCGCAGGGACTCGGTGCGCAGCGTGGTGACCTCCGGATAGGTGACGTGGGTGCCCTTGAAGAGGGTCGGGAAGAAGCGGGCGATGCGCAGCCGGGGCATGGCGTCGACGAGGGTGAGGTCGAGCAGCCCGTCGTCGGGGAGGGCGGCGGGGCACATCAGCATGCCGCCGCCGTAGCTGCGGGTGTTGCCGACGGCGGCCAGGGTGAGGTCGCGTTCGATGACGGTGCCGTCGGCGAGGGTGATGCGGAACGGCAGCGGGCGCAGGTTGGCGAACTCGGCGAGGATGGCGAGGTTGTAGCGCATCCGGCCGCGCGGCCAGCGCAGCCGGTTGGCGCGGTCGCTGACCAGGGAGTCGAAGCCGGTGGCGAGGACGGAGCCGTACCAGCGGACGGCGCCGTCCGGGCCGGTGATCCGGCCGAGGTCGATGCCGCGGGTGCGTCCGGCGGCGATGACGTCGGCGGCGGCTTCGGGGGCGCCGAGCGGCAGGCCGTATTCGCGGGCGTGGTCGTTGCCGGTGCCGGCGGGTATCACGCCGAGCGGGACGGGGGTGCCGGCCAGGGCCTGGAGGGCGAGGTTGATCATGCCGTCGCCGCCGACGACGGCCACCGCGTCCACCCCGCCGGCCACGGCCTCGCGGGCGAGGCGGACGGCGTCCTCGGGGGAGCGCCCGGCGTGCGGTTCGACCTGGACGCCGAGGGCCCGCAGCCGGGCGGTGGCCCGGTGGGCGGCGGGTTCGGCATGGCCGGCGCCCGCCGCCGGGTTGGTGAGAACGGCGACCCTGCGGACGGTTCTCACCTCGTTCACGGGATCAACTTGCCCGGGTTGAGGATGCCCGCCGGGTCGAGTTCGGCCTTGACGGCGCGCAGGATGCGCACGCCGAGGTCGCCGATCTCCTCGGTCATCCAGGGCCGGTGGTCGGCGCCGACGGCGTGGTGGTGGCTGATGGTGCCGCCGGCGCCGAGGATGGCGTCCCCGGCGGCGCGCTTGGCGGCGCCCCAGCGGGTGAGCGGCTCCTCGCCGAGGGCGGCGACGACGGTGAAGTAGAGCGAGGCACCGGTCGGGTAGACGTGCGAGATGTGGCAGAGCACGAGGGAGCCGGGCAGGGCGCCGGTGAGCGCCTCGGTGACGGCGGTGCGCAGGGCCGGCAGGCGGCTCCAGCTCGTCGCGGTCTCCAGGGTCTCGCACAGCGCGCCCGCGCTGAGCAGCGAGTCGCGCAGGTAGGGGGCGTTGAACCGGCCGTGCTCCCAGGCCCGGGCGGGGACCTCGCCGAGCGAGGTGGCGCCGGTGGCGAGCAGGGTGTCGCGGGTGAGCTGCAGGCGGGCGGCGACCTGGGCGGCGGTGCCCTCGAAGACGGTGACGGCCAGGCAGCCGGTGACCGCCGGGGCGCCGCCGATCTGCTCGGTCATGGCCAGGTTGATCATGGTCTCGGCCTCGTCGGAGAGCCGGATCACGGTCGGGCCGGTGCCCTGCTGCTCGACGGCGCGCAGCGCGGCGGTGCCGGTGGCGAAGTCGGGGAAGCTCCACGCCTCGTACGCCTTGACGGCGGGCAGCGGGTGGACGCGCAGCCGGACGGCGGTGATCACGCCGAGGGTGCCTTCGGAGCCGAGGAAGAGCTGGCGCAGGTCGGGGCCGGCTGCGGAGGCGGGGGCGCGGCCGAGGTCGAGGATCCCGGCGGGGGTGACGACGCGCAGTCCGCGCACCATCTCGTCGAAGCGTCCGTACCCGGCGGAGTCCTGGCCGGAGGAGCGGGTGGCCGCGAAGCCGCCGATGGTCGCGTAGCGGAAGCTCTGCGGGTAGTGGCCGAGTTCCCAGCCGCGTTCGGCGAGCAGGGCCTCCGCGGCCGGGCCGGTGAGGCCGGCGCCGAGGACGGCTTCGCCGGAGGTCTCGTCGAGGTCGAGCAGCTGGTCGAAGCGGCGCAGGTCGAGGGAGACGACGGCGTCGAAGGCTCCGCGCTCGGGGTCGAGGCCGCCGACCACGCTGGTGCCGCCGCCGAACGGGACGACGGCGATGCGGCGTTCGGCGCACACCGCGAGGACGGCGGCGACCTCCTGCTCGCTGCCGGGCAGCACGACGGCGTCGGGGGCGTCCTGTGCCTCGCGGCTGCGGCGGCGCAGCAGGTCGGGGGTGGACTTGCCGCCGGCGCGCGGCAGCCGGTCGGCGTCGGCGGCGCTGACGTGGGCCTCGCCGACGGCGGCGGCGAGCGCCTCGATGTCCTCGGCGGAGATCCGGGACGGGCGCAGGACGACCTCGTCGGCGCCGGGCCCGGGGGCGGCGTCGCCGGTGACGCCGAGGGCGGCGGCGAGCAGTCCCTTGATGTCGGCGGACAGTTCCTTGGCCAGGGCCGGGTCGCCCCAGGCGTCCCACTTCATCGGGGGGAGCGGAAGTGCGGCGCCGGCCGGTCCCGCTTGCGTCTCAGGTGCCATGCGTTACAGTTTCACACATCATGTCAAGTAGTAACGCCGAGCCTCAGACGCCGCCCCCGGCCCCCGGGGAGCGCAGCACCGACGACGCGATCCTGGACGCCGCCGCCGACCTGATCGTCCATCTCGGCGTGCGCCGGACCCAGTTGTCCGAGATCGCCCGCCGCGCCGGGGTCAGCCGCCCGACCGTCTACCGCCGCTGGCCGGACGTCCGGGCGGTGATCGGCGCGCTGCTCACCCGGGAGATCCTGACCACCCTGGAGGGCGCCGGGCTGGACGTCCACGACCGGGAGACCCTCGTCGAGCGGGTCGTGGAGATCGCCGTCCGGCTGCGCGACCACCCGGTGCTCGGCGCACTGCTGCACTCCGACGACTCCGACCTGCTGCTCCAGTACGTCGTCGAGCGGCTCGGCGCCAGCCAGCGCGGCCTGCTGGAGGCGCTGCGCGCCGGCATCGAACACAGCCAGGCGCACGGCTCGATCCGGGCCGGCGAGCCGCTCGAACTGGCCGCCATGGTCCTGCTGATCGCCCAGTCCACAGTCCAGTCGCACCGCATGGTCGCCTCCCTGCTGCCCGAGGCGGCCTGGCGGCGCGAACTGGCCAGAGCACTGAACGGATACCTCGCGCCATGACCCCCACCGCAGGCCCGCACGCGGGCCCGTACGCGGGCACCGGCCGGCTCGACGCCGCCCGCCGCACGCTGGAACTCCAAGCGCTCGGCGACGACCCCCGGATCGACCTCCTGGTCGTCGGAGGCGGCGTCACCGGCGCCGGAGTGGCCCTGGACGCGGCCTCGCGCGGCCTGCGCACGGTGCTCGTCGAGGCCCGCGACCTCGCCTTCGGAACGAGCCGCTGGAGCTCCAAGCTGGTGCACGGCGGCCTGCGCTACCTCGCCTCCGGGCAGCTCAAGGTGGCCCGGGAGAGCGCCGTCGAGCGCGGCGTGCTGATGACCCGCACCGCCCCGCACCTGATCCGGGCGCTGCCCCAACTGGTGCCGCTGCTCCCCGACCTGCTGCGCCCGGGCCAGGCCGCGCTGATCCGCACGGGCTTCCACGCCGGGGACGCGCTGCGCCTGACGGCCGGCACCCCGGGCGCGCTGCTGCCCCGGGTGCGCCGGATCGACGCCGACCGGACCCGCCGGCTGGTGCCGGGCGTGCGGACGGACGGGCTGCGCGGCTCGCTGGTCGCCCACGACGGCCAACTCGTGGACGACGCCCGGCTGGTGGTCGCGCTGGCCCGGACCGCCGCGCAGTACGGGGCGACCGTTCTGACCAGGGTGCGCGCCGAGCAGGTCGACGGCACCTCGGCCCGGCTGGTCGACACCCTGACCGGGCGGGAGCTGGCCGTCCGGGCCGGCGCGGTGGTCAACGCCACCGGCGTCTGGGCGGGCGAGGTGGACACCTCGATCAAGCTCCGGCCCAGCCGGGGCACCCACCTGCTGGTGGACGCGGCGGCGCTCGGCCACCCGACCGCGGCCCTCACCGTGCCGGTGCCCGGCTCCACCAGCCGGTTCGTCTTCGCCCTGCCGCAGCAGCTCGGCCGGGTCGCGATCGGCCTGACCGACGAGGACGCCCCGGGTCCGATCCCGGACGAGCCGCAGCCCACCGAGGCCGAGCGCTCGTTCCTCCTGGACACCGTCAACGCCGCCCTCGCCACCGCCCTGACCGGCGCGGACGTGCGCGGCGCGTACGCCGGTCTGCGTCCGCTGATCGACACCGGGGACGGCAGCACCGCCGACATCTCCCGCGAGCACGCGGTGCTGGAGAGCCCGTCCGGGGTGATCACCGTGGTCGGCGGCAAGCTCACCACCTACCGCAGGATGGCCGAGGACGCGGTGGACACCGCCGTCCGGCTGCGCGGCCTGCCCGCCCGCGCCTGCTGGACGGCCCGGCTGCCGCTGATCGGCGCCCCCGGACACGGGGACAGCCGCCCGCTG
This sequence comes from Kitasatospora sp. NPDC127116, assembly GCF_042677365.1. Classification (NCBI taxonomy): domain Bacteria; kingdom Bacillati; phylum Actinomycetota; class Actinomycetes; order Kitasatosporales; family Streptomycetaceae; genus Kitasatospora; species Kitasatospora sp. NPDC127116. Next base: position 30,841 of record NZ_JBHXTL010000054.1, on the reverse strand, counting down.
CCCACCGGCGCGGGGGCCGCCGGCCAGGTGCCCGCCTCGCTGCTCGCCCGCCACGGCGGCGCGGCCCACGAGGTGCTGGCGGCGGGGGAGTTGACGCCGATCGCGGAGGGTCTGGACGTGACCCGCGCCGAGATCGCCCACGCCGTCAGCCACGAGGGCGCGCTGGACGCGGCCGACGTGCTCGACCGCCGTACCAGGATCGGGCTGGTCGCGCAGGACGCGGACCGGGCCCGGAAGGCGGTCGAGGAGATCGTGGCGGAGTGCCTCGCGGAGGTTCGGGGGAGCTGACGCGTCGGGTGCTCGACGTATCGGCGGTCGGCGCTTCGGTCGGCGCGCCGGGCGATTCGCCCGGCGGCCGGCCGACCGGCGTGTCGGGCCGAGGCCCGGGGGAATGTCAGGCCGCGGCCCGGGGGAAGGGGGCGAGGTCCGGCTCCACCCAGGCGGTCCGGGCCTGCTCGGTCGCGAGCGTCCCCGGACGGTAGTGGCGGGCGAGCAGGTCCTTGTCGAGCAGGTCCGGGTGCAGGGCGGCGAACTGCTCGAAGCCCGTCGCGTCGTCGTCCGCGTGGAGGGCCACCAGCTCGACCCAGGCCCGGGTCATGGTGACGTGGAACTTCTGCGGCGCGCCGGCCTTGGTGGCGGTGCGCAGGATGCCCTCGCCGATCAGGTCGAGGGCGGCCGTGGCGCCGTGGCGGCGCACGGCGAGCCAGGTGAGCCGGACGTGCTGGCGGTGGCCGAAGCGCTCGGCGTCGGCCATCACCTCGCGCAGCAGCTCGTCGAAGGTGTCGGGGGTCGCGGGGGTCGCGGGGGTGGTCATGCGCAGGCCTTCGTCGTCTGTGTGGGGCTCGTGGGGCGCGGCTCGGGGCAGTCCGGCTCGTGGAGGCGGCTCGTCCGGGCCGACCCTGGATCGTACGGTTTTCCGATATTCAGGGGCAAACCACCCGAACGGGGTGTTTCAGCGCGCCGTGCGCTCGGGCATCGGGTGCTCGGCGCCGGACAGCTCCAGGACGCAGGCGAGCGGGTGCTCGGCCCGGCCAGTGCGGTCGAGCCGGACCGCGAGCGGCTTCGGCGGCTCCTCGGCGACCTGGGCGGCGAGGGTCAGCGGGTAGACGCCGTGCCCGTGGACGCGGTGGAAGGCGCACTCCTTGCCGTCGACCAGCAACTCGGTCTCGGTGATCCAGCCGGACCGGACGTTGACGGTCACCGAGTGCCCGCCCCGGTCGAGGTGGAAGCTGTACCGCTGGCGCATCGGGACCTCCGGCGACCGGGCCTGCGACGAGGGGAAACGGGGGAAGAGCCGACGAGGGGAAGCGGGGAAGAGTCGACGAGGGAAATCAACTGCCAGTCTAGAACGGGAGGTCGTTAGGGTGCTCGGCATGCGGAGCACAGCGGGTGGCCTGCGGCCGTACGGGCCGGACGAGGAGGTGGCCGAGGACGAGTACGTCCTCGGCCTGTACCGGGTGCCCGTCAAGGCGAGGACGGGACGCAAGGCCGGCCCGGCGCCGCAGCCCGGGCGCCTGGAGGCCTGGGCGGACGGCGGCGCGCTGCGGGCCGTCCTGCGCCGCCTGGGTGCGCGGACCCTGCCCACCCTCGCCCGCCACGAGCCCGACCTCGACTTCGCCGGCCGGATCCGGCAGCCGTCGACGGCCGCGCTGGTCCGGGAGATCGAGCAGGTGGACCTGGCCCGGCTCCCGGCCGCCGAGCGCGCGGTGCTGCGCCTGCTGCTGGACTGGGGCCGCCGGGCGACGGCCGAGAACGGCGCGCTGCGGATCGAGATCGACGCCGTGCAGTGACGGCGTGCCTTCACGGCGTGCGGTGACGCCGTGCAATGACGGCGCGCAATGGCGCCGCGACCTGCCCTGCGGCGGCTCCCGCGCACGGTTCCCGTGCGCGACCCGGAGAAAATCCCGGGGCGGGCCCGCCTCCAGACGGATTCTCGTGATCTCTACAGTGTTGTAGATTCGTCCACAGGGAGAGATCCGAGGAGGGCATTGTGGGAGTTTCGCTGGCCAAGGGCGGCAACGTCTCGCTCAGCAAGGAGGCGCCCGGTCTGAGCGCCGTGATCGTCGGTCTCGGCTGGGACGTGCGCACCACCACCGGGGCCGACTACGACCTGGACGCCAGCGCGCTGCTGTGCAACGCGCTGGGCAAGGTGGTCTCGGACCAGCACTTCGTCTTCTTCAACAACCTCCGCAGCCCCGATGGTTCGGTCGAGCACAGCGGCGACAACCTGACCGGCGGCGGGGACGGGGACGACGAGCAGATCAAGGTCGACCTGGACCGCGTCCCGGTCGACGTGGCCAAGGTGGTCTTCCCGGTGTCGATCTACGACGCCGACGCCCGGCTGCAGAACTTCGGCCAGGTGCGCAACGCGTTCATCCGGATCGTCAACCAGGCCAACGGCCTGGAGATCGCGCGCTACGACCTGACCGAGGACGCCTCGACCGAGACCGCGATGGTCTTCGGCGAGCTGTACCGCAACGGCGTGGAGTGGAAGTTCCGCGCCATTGGCCAGGGCTACGCCTCCGGCCTGCGCGGCATCGCGACCGACTACGGCGTGAACGTCTGACCGTCGTCGCCGCCGGCGGCGTCGTCACCGGTGCCGTCCGCGCCACCTTGGTGGACGTCACCACCGTCGACGTCGTCGACGCCCGTCCGCCCCACGCGGGTTGACGTGGTTTCGGCGGTCGCCGCGAGCGCTCGGCCGGTACGGTCGAGCGCGTGGCCGCCGAAACCCCCGCCGCCGGTGAACTGGTGCTGCCACCAGGCGGCCATGCCCGGCTCGTCCATCCCCGACCAGTCCGGCGCCCCGGTGACCTGGGCCCGGCCGAGGGTGCGGCCCAGCTCCACCAACTCCCGCCCGGACTCCGTCCGTTCGCGGTCGTAGGCGGCCAGCAGGGCCGACCAGGAGCCGGCCTCGCGCCCCGCCAGTTCGAAGGCGTGGGCGTCCTGCATCGCCTTGACCGCGCCGCTGGTGTTGTGCGGGCGCACCACGGTGGCGGCGTCCCCGCCGATGAGCAGCCGGCCGGCCGTGCGGCGCGGGGCCGCCAGGTCGTAGATCGGCTGCAGGAAGGTCCGTTCGCGCGGGGTCAGGGTGACCAGGCCGGCCCAGTACGGCGGCAGGAACCGCTCGGCGAGCTGCCGCAGTTCGTCCAGCTGTCCGTCGAGGAGGCTGCCCGCCGGGATGCTGGTCGGGCCGTCCAGCCGCAGCCAGGCGGGCGTGGGGGCGTAGAAGACCCAGTTCACCTGGGTGCGGCCGGGTTCGACCCCGGGGATGCGGTAGATCACCACCTGGCCGCCGGGGTAGCAGGCGGTGATGCACTGCTCCTCGGGCCAGGGCGCCGCGCCGCCGGGCAGTTCGGCGAGCAGGGCGGCGTCGTAGCTGCCGCGCCAGCACACGTACCCGGCGTACTCGGGTTCGGCCCGGGGGCAGACGGCCGCGCGGACCACCGAGCGGTAGCCGTCGGCGCCGATCACCAGGTCGTACGTCTCGCGGCCGCCACCCGCTTCGGCCCAGGCGTCGTCGGGCCCGTTGCCGACGGCCGTCACGGTGGTGCCCAGCCGGAACTCGACCTGCCGGGGCGTCCGTTCGCGCAGCGCCTGCCAGAGCACGCCCCAGTGGTGGGAGTGGAAGGGGAAGGGCTGGGCCCAGAGCAGCCGACCGCAGCCGTCCGGCCCGTCGCCCTCGCCGGCCGCGCCCCGGGCGACCCAGCGGCGGACGGTGAGGCGGTGGCGGCGGGTGTCCGCGTCGAGGTGACCGGTCCGGACCAGTTCGTCGAAGCGGTCGTTGTGGGTGCACAGCCCCACGCCGCGGTCCTCCAGCCGGCCGGGGCTGCGTTCCAGCACCACCACGCGTTCCGCGCCGAGCCGGGCGGCGGCGCCGGCGAACGCGCTTCCGGCGATGCTGCCCCCGACCACGGCCACCGAGCCACCCCGCACGGCCGCTCCTCTCCCGAGCTCGTGTCGTCCCCGCGGCGCCGCGGCGATGTCCGGGACGCCGTTGCGTCGCCCCCGCGGTGTCCGGGACACGACGATACGCCGCCGACCGGGTTCCGGCGGCGTGTTCGAACCATCCGGAGGGCCGTCCGGAGGGGTCTCCGGGCGGTCGGTCGGGCGCCTCCGGCGGTCGTTCGCAGGGTGTCCGGAGGGGGCCGGAGGGGTGTCCGGAGGGTCCGTCCGGAGGCTCCGTCCAGCCTTATGCAACTAGTTGCATACCCCGCCGCCCGTCCCCTACCCTGCGGTAACAACGACCCCCAGCCCGCGCCCCAGGAGACGTCGATGAGCGCCCACCCCGGCAGCAGCCGCTACCCGCACCTGCTCAGCCCGCTCGACCTCGGCTTCACCACCCTGCCCAACCGCGTGATCATGGGCTCCATGCACGTCGGCCTGGAGGAGGCCCCCGGCGGCTACGAGCGGATGGCCGCCTTCTACGCCGAACGGGCCCGCGGCGGCGTCGGCCTGATCGTCACCGGCGGCATCGCCCCCAACGAGGCCGGGCGCCCCTGGGAGGGCGGCGCGATGCTGACCACCGAGGAGGAGGCCGACAAGCACCGGACCGTCACCGACGCGGTGCACGCCGCCGGCGGCAGGATCGCCCTCCAGATCCTCCACTTCGGCCGCTACGCCTACCACCCCGACCTCGTCGCCCCCAGCGCGATCCAGGCCCCGATCAGCCCCTTCACGCCCAACGCGCTCACCGCCGAGCAGGTCGAGCAGACCATCGAGGACTTCGCCCGCTGCGCCGAACTCGCCCGCCGCGCCGGGTACGACGGCGTCGAGATCATGGGCTCCGAGGGCTACCTGATCAACGAGTTCGTCGTCGCCGCGACCAACCACCGCGAGGACGAGTGGGGCGGCCCGTACGAGCGGCGGATGCGCTTCCCGGTCGAGATCGTCCGCCGGGTCCGCGAACGGGTCGGCGAGGACTTCATCATCGTCTACCGCCTCTCCATGCTCGACCTGGTGCCCGGCGGCTCCACCCTGGACGAGGTCGTGCAGCTCGCCCAGGCCGTCGAGGCCGCCGGGGCGACCATCATCAACAGCGGCATCGGCTGGCACGAGGCCCGCATCCCCACCATCGCCACCTCGGTGCCGCGCGGCGCCTTCGCCTGGGTCACGAAGAAGGTGATGGGCAAGGTCGGCATCCCGCTGGTCACCACCAACCGCATCAACACCCCCGAGATCGCCGAGCGCCTGCTCGCCGAGGGCAGCGCCGACCTGGTCTCGATGGCCCGCCCGCTGCTCGCCGACGCCGACTTCGTCGCCAAGGCCCGGGACGACCGCGCCGAGGCCATCAACACCTGCATCGGCTGCAACCAGGCCTGCCTCGACCACACCTTCAACCTCCAGATCACCTCCTGCCTGGTCAACCCGCGCGCCTGCCACGAGACCGAACTCGTCCTCGGCCCCACCCAACTGCGCAAGCGGATCGGCGTCGTCGGGGCCGGCCCGGCCGGCCTCGCCTTCGCCGTCTCCGCCGCAGAGCGCGGCCACGACGTCACCCTGTACGACGCCGCCGAGACGATCGGCGGACAGCTGAACATCGCCCGGCGCATCCCCGGCAAGGAGGAGTTCGACGAGACACTGCGCTACTTCCGCACCCGGCTGGCCGAGTTGGCCGTCACCCTGCGGCTCGGCGCGACCGTCACCGCCGAACAGCTGGCCGAGCAGGGCCACGACGAGATCGTCCTCGCCACCGGCGTCACCCCGCGAACTCCCGCCGACATCCCCGGAATCGACCACCCCAGCGTGCTCGGCTACCTCGACGTGCTGCGCGACGGCGCGCCGGTCGGCGAGCGGGTCGCCATCCTCGGCGCGGGCGGCATCGGCTTCGACGTGGCCGAGTTCCTCACCGACCCGGGCGACGCGGCCAGCCTCAACCCGCCCGCGTTCCAGGCCAAGTGGGGCATCGACCCGGACTACCGCGAGCGCGGCGGCCTGCGCGCTCCGGAGCGGCCGAAGCCCCCGCGCAGCGTCCACCTGCTCCAGCGCAAGACCGGCAAGGTCGGCGCCGGCCTCGGCAAGACCACCGGCTGGATCCACCGCACCGAACTCAAGCACCGCGGCGTGGTGATGGTCCCCGGCGTCACCTACGACCTGATCGACGACGCCGGCCTGCACCTCACCGTCGACGGCGAGCGCCAACTGCTGCCCGTGGACACCGTCGTGCTCTGCACCGGCCAGGAGCCGCGCCGCGACCTGTACGAGGCGCTGCGCGAGCGCGGCCTGCCGGCGCACCTGATCGGCGGCGCCGACGTGGCCGCCGAACTGGACGCCAAGCGGGCCATCAAGCAGGGCACCGAACTGGCCGCCACCCTCTGACCCGGCCGGCACGCCGGCCGGCACGCCCCTGCACGCACTTCCGTACCCTCCGTGACCTCCGTGACCTCCGTGTCCGCCCGGGGCCGAGCCGGGCCCGCCGCCCGCGATCGGCCCCGTACGATCGACCCCATGTCGCTGCCGCACGCCATCCTCACCGCCCTGCTGGAGAAACCGTCCTCGGGGCTGGAGCTGACCAGGCGGTTCGACAAGTCGATCGGCTTCTTCTGGCCCGCCACCCACCAGCAGATCTACCGCGAACTGGGCCGGCTGGAGGCCTCCGGACACATCCGGGCCCTCCAGCCGGAAGGGCCGGTGCGCGGACAGAAGAAGGAGTACGAGGTCCTGCCCGAGGGCCGCGCCGAACTCGCCCGCTGGACCGCCGAGGGCGCCGCGCCCCGCGCCGTCCGGGAGCCCCTGCTGCTGCGGCTGCGGGCGGCCGCGGTGGTCGGCACGGACGGGCTGACGGCCGAGCTGGGGCGCCATCTCACCCTGCACCGCGAGCAGTTGGCCGACTACCGGGAAATCGAGCGGCGCGACTTCCCGGCCGAGCGGACGGACCCCGGGAACCGGCTCCAGCACGCGGTGCTGCGGGCCGGCATCGGACTGGAGACCTTCTGGGTGCAGTGGCTCGCCGAGACCCTCGAAGCCCTGGAGACCCTCGACGCCCTTCCGCCCGCCCCCTCCGCTCCGTCCGCCCACCCCGCTCCCTCGCCCCCCTCCGCTCCGTCCGCCGACCCCGCGAACGGGTCCTGACCAGCGGATATCCCCGCCCGCGCGCCCCGTCCGGCCCCCGGTGGGACACTGGTGGCTGTCCCTGCCCGAACCCTCGACCGGGGGCCCGTATGACTTGTCCCAGGCCCATCCACGCCCTCGCCGCCGCGGCCGCAGCCGTGGCGGTCGCCCTGGGCCCGGCCACCCTGCCGGCATCGGCCGCACCCGCCCAGGACGCCCAGCAACTGCCCTCCGCCGACCAGCTGAAGTCGGCCCTGCTGACCGCCGCCGACCTCGGCCCCGGCTACACCGAGATCCCGGTGACGCAGAGCCCCAGCCCCGGCGCGAACCCGACCCCGGTGACGGGCTGCGCCGCGCTCAGCGCCCTGATCAACATGCGCGCCACCCAGACCGGCACCGACGTCCCGCACGCCGCGGTCGAACTCGACGGCCCGGACGGCAATCCGATGACCACCCAGGTCCTCGCCGCCGAGGCGCCCGACCGGCTCACCGCCGACTTCAACACCGCCGCCGACGCCCTGAAGACCTGCCACAGCATCACCTTCAACGGCGGCACCGACGACGAGGTCACCTTCACCGTCACCCCGGTCACCCTCGGCGACCGCAAGGACGCCCCCGCCGTCCACCTCGACGGCACCCTGGCCGGCGTCCAACTCAACGGCTACGTCGGCATCGAGCGCTTCGGAACGGTCGCCATGGCCTTCGGCTTCTTCGAACGCCAGGCCACCTCCGAGCAGGCCGCCTCCATGCAGTACCGCACCGCCGTCGCCAAGGTCGAACGCACCCTCGGCTCCCAGGCCGGCAGCACCACCACCCCCACCGCCGCCCCCACCGAGGGCCAGCGCGTCTGACCCGCCCCCGCACACTGCGCACAACACCGCGGCCCCTTCCCGAACGTCCTGTACGTTCGGCGAGGGGCCGCCGTGGTCCACCGCCCAAGGAGGCGGCGGCTGCACGCGCCGGAGGCTCTGGTGGTCGAGGAGCCACGGAGAAGGGGGAAAAGACATGAGGTGCTTTCCGGTGAAACTCCGTACCGTTCTCGCAGGCCTGCTGTTCGGCGTCTGTGCCTGCACCGGGGTGCCCGGTGGACACGGTGCCGTGTCGGATGCGGTGGTTGCCTCCGGTGCAGCCGCGGCCGGGCCGTCCGCTGCTGCCGGCGGAGGCTCTCCGGAGCTGACGGTTCCGGAGGACTCCAGGCGGCAGATCCTGCGGCTGGCCGAGGAGAACGGGAACGCCCCGGCCGGTGGCGCGTTCACGGTCGTTCGGTACGACAGCGGCTACGGCCCGGAGTTGATCTGGCAGGCCGAGACTACCGGCGCCATCTGCTCGGCGTCGCCGAGGGTGGTTTCGCGTGGATGCGTTCCGCTCGCGGACATCGCTGCCAGGCCGCTTCCCGGAGTCGGAATCTTCATCGGTGCCAGCATGTACAACGGCCAGTGGTCGGTCATGCTGATGTCCAGTGGGGAGACGATCGATCAGATCTCCTGCCAAGGACGGAGCTTTCCGGCGCGGAAGGGGTACTCGATCACCGTCGACGGGGTACTCCGCACCGTCTACACGGTGTCGGTACCGCGAAGCCTCCAGGGCGAGTACCGGGTGGCAGTCCAGCGCGACGGCGCGGTTGCCGAGGATCGTGTGACGCTCGACATGGGGAACGTCGGCGACCGCGTGCAGTGCTGACCGGTCGGACCGTCCGCGGGACCCCGCTTCCTATGATGGGGCGGGGTTCACCGGGAACCGTGGTCCTTGGGGGGAACGGGGTGATCGGGTGATGACGGCTCTGGAGCCCGGACGGGAGCGAGCCCGCGGCGGGTTGTGCGTCCTGCCTGACTCCCTGCCGGGCATCTTGCCGCTGGCGACTGCGTGCACAGTGGGGAAGGCGCCTGACCCGGCTGTCATCGGGACCTGGTTTGAGGGAGGGGGGCGGAAGACATGGCTGCCGGAAAGTGGTTTCCGAGGTCGCGGGAGGGGGTGGTTCTGGTGGTGGGGCTCGTGCTGATCGCCGGAGCCACCGGCTATCTGAAGCTCAGGCCGGGTGGGCCGGAAGCCAAGGACTACGTGGGCCGCTGGGTCGCGCGCGACGAGGTGATCGAGCTGCGGGAGGGCGGGGCGCTCGGGGAGGTGCGGCTCGACGGCTACTTCTGTTTGAAGGAGCCCGTGGCGGGCGCCGAACCGCTCGGCGAGTACCAGGGAACCTGGAAGATCGGGAGCGTCGATGATGCCGGGACGGGGGTTTTCGTGACCCTGCGGAGCTATGACAGAGGGCGGGACTGCCAGATCTACCTGCAGGAAGAACACAACGGGCAGGTGGCTGCTCTGGCCGCACAGTCGCGGGGGAGTGAACAGCGATCGTTCTCAAGGGTGTAGTGCGTCGGGGCGGGAGCGGCCTGGCCGTCGCCGTGGCGTCGGTGTTGCCGTTGGCGGTGGGGTGTTCGGCCGGGCCCGACGGGAAGCCGCCGGTGGTCGGGGCCTGGAAGTCGGGCCTCGGGTCGATCCAGTTCCTGGAGGGCGGCAAGCTCGGGGAGGTGAGCCTGCTGCCTGCCGCATGCCGTGGGGAGAAGTCGTCCACGCCGGTGCAGTTCACCGGCACGTGGAAGCATGGCAAGTTGGAGGACGCCGGGACCGGAGCGTGGGCCACGTTGACGTCCGTCGCCGGCTATCCGACGTGCGAGAGGTACTTCCAGTACTTCACGTACGAGGGGCAGGAGCGGCTGCAGCTGACCGGGGTCTCGATGGCCGATGAGGCCTTCGTCCGGCAGTAGTCCACCAGCCGTCAGGGTGCAGTAGGACAAGCTCAGGGAGCGCTCCATCCGGCGAACGGACGGGGCGCTCCCGGTGCTTGCCCGTTGGCAGGGTGCTGTTGGGGGGCCGGGGAAAAGGAGAGGTGCTCCGAGTGGTTGCAGGTGGAGGCGGGGACCTCACCGGGGAGCCGTTCCTCCGGCGAGAGGGACATGCGATCGGCACCGTGGTGGAATGATCGGGTTCGTGGACCGCCCTCGTGTGAAGCAGCGCTCAAGGCCCCTGGCCGCGCTGGTCGTTCCGGCCCTGGCACTGATCACCGGCCTGCCGCTGGTGGCGTCCTGTACGGCGGCGGAGCCCCCGACGCCGACGCCGACGGTGCGGACGGACCTCGACCCGCTGAAGCGTCGCTTTCCGCAGTTGGGTTCGCTGTCCGGGGCCACGTGGGTCAGCCGGGTGTTGACCCAGAACTCCGTGGATTGGGTTCCCGGACCGACCGACGTGAGCCTGGACGGGGTGGCGCAGGTCGAGCCGGCGACGCTGGCGGCGATCACGTCGAGCGGAACGTGGGAGGAGACCGTCATCGAGTGCGGGGTCCCGGAGGAGATCGCCACTGAGGTGGGTGGCGCGACCGGATGGCTCCACAGCACGGCCTTCGACGAGTCGATCACCCGGACCCAGTATTCGGGGAGCTTCTACTTCGACAAGCAGACCGGCCGGGTCTACTTCTGCACGGTCAACCCGAAGGTGCGGACGGAGGGTTGAGCGGTCGCCCGGTCACGGCCGGGCGGCTGTGCCGAAGGGGTTGTCGATCACGTAGTGCCAGTGGCCGGCCGGGTCGCGGCGGGCGACGTCGGTGGCGGTGCCGGTGAGGTGGATGTCGGTGCCGTCGGGGGTGGTGCCGGTGATCTCCCAGTCGACGATGAGCAGGGCGATGTCGTCGGCGACGTAGGTGTGCCGGGGGCGGACGGTGATGGGCAGGCCGAGAGCGAGGAACTCGGCGTTGGCGCGGTGGAGTTCGTGGCCCGTGGTGGTGGCGCCGGGGGTGGGGACGAAGACCGCGCCGGGCTCGTAGACCCGGGCGAGCAGTTCCGGGCGGCCGGAGTTGAAGGCGGCGGCGAAGACGGCCGGGTGTTGTGCCGGGTCGGTGCTCGGGGGGAGGGTGGTGGGGTGAGTCATGCGAGCAGTGAAGACCGGCCCGGCGTGGGTCACCAAACGGGAAGTGACGGGTGGGGTGAGCGGGGCTGGGACGAGGAGCTGGTGCCGGACGGGCGCGGCCGCACCGCCCGCCCGGAGCCGGACTGCCCGGTGGAGGTGGCGCTCGCGGCGGTGGCCGGCCGGTGGACGACGCTGGTGCTGCGCGAGTTGATGCACGGCCCCGCCTCGTACGGGGAGCTGCGGGAGCGGCTGCCGGAGATCAGCTCGAAGGTGCTCGCGGAGCGCCTGCAGGCCCTGGGTGAGCGGGAATTGGTGGTGCGGGAGCGGCGGCGCGGGTTCCCGGTGCGGACCTCGTACCGGTTGACGCCGGCCGGGGAGGCGCTGCGGCCGCTGCTGGTGGAGCTGTACCGGACGGGTGTGGCGTTGGCGGGGCGCGGCTAGGGTCGGGCGGCCGCACCCCCGTGACGGCCGCCCGCCGAACCGGGTCTACGGGTGGTACACGACCTCCGGGAAGGCCTTCGATGGCCCGTCGAGCAGGTTGCCGCAGTGCCGGCCCCGCAGATGGAGGTCGAAGAAGGCGAGCGGGTAGGCCTGTTGGATGAGGATGCCGCGCTGCGGGTCGAGGGTGCCGACCTGGGACTGGATCTGCTGCTCGGTCATGCCGAGCAGCCTGCCCGCCTGGGGGATCAGTGTCATGTTGTCGCCGTACGACGCGTGCACGGCGCCGGTGGCCTGGACGTCGAGGCGCCAGCCGCGCAGGTGGCCCCAGAAGGTCTCGGCGTACGGGTTGGTGGCCCGGGCGAAGTCGGCGGTCATCATCATGAACGGCCGGTCGATGTCGGTGGTGATGGGGGGATTGCACGCCATCGGCCCGTCGAGGGAGACGGCGGCGCGGATGCGCCGGTCGGCGATCATGGCGAGGGCGGTGCCGGTGCCGCCCTTGGACCAGCCGAAGGCGCCGATGTTCCGGGCGTCCAGGCCGCCGAGCAGGCCGGTCGGCAGGGCGCGGCCGTCGACGTCGGGGTTGCGGCCGTTGGCCAGGCCGACGACCTGGTCGAGCAGGAAGAGCACGTCGGCGGCGTAGTCCCTCGGGTACAGGCCCGGCATGGGGGCGTCCCGGGTGACGACCGTCCCGTCGGGGAACTCGGTGATGCCGTCGTGGGTGTGGTCGACGGTGACGACGGCGAATCCGTGGCTGGCCAACTCCTGGACCATGACGGTGTGGTCGGCGCGGTGGCTGCCGGCGCCGTGGGAGTAGAGGACGACGGGCAGCGGCCGGCCGGTCCGGTGGACGGGCGCGCCCTGGTGGCCGGCGGTGAGCGGGGCGACGGAGAGGGGGAGCGGGAAGCCGGCATCGTCGAGGAGGGCCTGCAGGGCGCCGTCGGCCATCCAGGGGGCGAGCGGGTACGCGTCGGCGTCGGCGGCCCGGGCCGGGTACCAGACGGTGGCCATCAGCTCGCGGAACTTGCCGGGCCTCGCGTTCGGGTCGAGCCGGGACTCGTCGCGCAGGTGCAGCGGGACCATGCCGACCGGGAAGGGGCCGGTGGGCGCGGGCAGGGTGAGGCGGGAGGGGGAGGTGGCGCCGGAGGAGGGGGCGGGAGAGGAGGCCGGGGCGGCAGCGGGAGCGGCCGAGGCGGTGCGGGCGAGGCCCAGCGGCGCGACGGCGCCGAGGGCGAGCGCGGTGCCCAGCATGCGGCGGCGGGTCGGTCCGGTACGGCGTGCGGTCGGCGTGGTGTCCAGCGGCGTGGTGTCCATGCGTGGAACGCTGTCACGCGGGCCGGGTGGGCAACATCAGCCCGTCGATTGATCCTCCGTCATGTCGTATTGGCCCACGGGTTTACATCCCCGGGCTGATGCGGACGGCGCCAACGAGCACCAACGAGCACCAACGAGCAGCAGCCGGCACCGGCAGACGGTAGCGGCAGACGGCAACGCGGCGCCGCCGGGGCGACGCCGCGTTGCCGGCCATGACCACGGGTCGGGCGTTCCCGGCCCGCTTCGTACCGGATCCCGTGTGACTGCTCCTTGTTCCACCGGTCCGCGTGCGTCGGTGGAGGCGGAGCGGTCGCGGTGCGGAGAACGCGTCACATCGGGGCGCGGGTGGAACACGAATTCGTCAACTACAGCTTGTTCAGATGAAGTTCTTGTCGATCAGCATCTGCAGGACGTTGACGTGGAAGTCCGGGAAATCCATCGGCACGATGCCGAACCGGGCGCGCTGCTGGGTACGGGCGTTCAGATACGGGTAGACCGTGCGGTCCATCAGGGCCTGCGAGCTGGTTTTCGGCCAGTAACCACCGGCGTAGGAGAGGAAGTTGACGAACATCTTCGAGTGGCCCGGGTTGAGGAAGGCCTTGTCGAACTGGGCGACGATGCGCCCGCCCTTCGTCCCCAGCGGGTCGAGGCCGCCGGTCTGCCAGAGGTCCTGGGTGTCGAACCAGCCGTTCTCGCCGCTGGACCAGTCGATCAGGCCCCACGGGTTGGCGAAGTCGGCGATCAGGACGACCTTCCCGCGGGCGGTGGCGAGCGTCGGCCACCCGTAGAAGTGGAACAGGCCGCGGTAGCCCAGGCCGTCGAAGTAGTGGTTGACCCGCCGCATGAACTCGGTGTCGTCGAGCGACTGGCCGCCGGCGCGCTCGTTGCGCAGGCGCATCAGGACGGTCTCGCCGGGGTGAGACTGGAGAAAGGCTCGGCAGCGGTCGAGCACGTCCTGGAGCCGGATGTGCTGATAGGCGTCGGAGTGGTAGATCCCGAGCTCGTCGGGCGCGCCCTGGAGGCCGTTGCAGCGGATGTCGAGGAAGCGGACTCCCTCGGTCAACTGCTGGGGGATTCCCCAGTTCTGGGTGTGCGACCACTCGGTGCCGTAGGCGGGGTTCTCGCAGCAGGAGTCGTGGGTGCCGGGGATGGTGAGGTCGAGCAGGGAGAGGTCGCCGCTCAGGCGGCTCATCCAGTTGTCCGTCGGCAGACCGCGCGGGGTCGTGGCGCCGGCGGCCGCCCACGCGGTGCCCGGCAGGGCGATGCCCGTGACGGTGGCGGCGCCCAATCCCGCGCCCCACTTGAGTAGTTCACGACGTTCGATGCCCATGGTGCGGCTCCTCGGGGTCCGGTCGGTGCGGTGCGGTGCGGTGTGGCGCAGTGCGGTCGGTGGTGCGGTGCGGTCGGTCATGCGAGGGGCGTTGTCATCCTGGAGTACGCGGGCACGGCTTTGACAGGTCCGTGACGCCGAAATTCGGGGCTGTGTGTCGTCGGGCCCACGTGCTTTCGGGTCCACGCGTGTTCGTGCCCGGGAACCGCGCGGGGCTCCGGAGGCGTGTGCGTCCGGGAACGTGGGCGTGGGCGAGGGGGACCGGCGGGGATGACGGCATCGGTGGAGCGCAACAGATCGCACGGCTGCGGGTGGTACGCCGCCGGACCGCTGCTCGCGGCGGCGGTCACCGTCCTGGGGGCGCTGCTGGTCGCGCGCAGGTGGGCGGACTGCCCGCGGGGGATGGACCTGCCGACCCGGGCGTCGATGGCGCTGAGCCTGCCGGTCGGCTGGATCGGAATGACCGTGCTGCTGGTCCTCCTGCAGGCCGTCCTGGTGGCCGTGCTGCCCGAGGGCACCGAGCCGGAGGTGAAGTGGGTCGTGCTGGTGGTGGCGGCCGTGCTGCTGTTCCTGCTGTACGTCTTCGGGATGGGCTCCCCGGACACGGGGCCTGGCGGCTCCTGCTACCGCGGCTAGCGGACCGGCCCCGGCCCGGGGGCCCGCGCCACCGGGACCCCTCGGCGGGGTGAAGATCGAAATGCGCGGACGGCCGCCGCCCGCCACGGTGGGACCGTGGCTGCGATCGTCGTCCTCTTCGAACTGGCCCCGGACCAGGCCCTCGGACCCGAGGGCGTCGGCCCGGGCGTGGTCGCGGTGCACGCCGCCGGCCAGGATCCGGACGTCCCGGAGGACCCGCAGGCGCGCACTCTCTGCGGGCTGGACACCGCCCCGATGGAGCACGCCCACTACCGTCCCGCCCGGCCGGGTGAGCCGTGGTACCCGCCCGAGCTGGAGCAGCAGCGGTGCCGGCTCTGCGAGGCGGCGCTGCACCGGCTCTGAGCGAAGGGCCGGGGGCATCGGAGCGCCGCAGTGCCGGACGGCCGGAGCGCCGGAGTACCGGAGTACCGGAGTACCGGAGTACCGGAGTCAGAGCCACCAGCGGACGAAGGTGACGGCGCCGAGCACCGCGAAGCCCAGGAGCACCAGCCCGGTGAGGACGAGACCGGCGCAGGCCAGCGGCCCGGCCGACTCGTCCCGGACGGGCTGCCGCGCGCGGTCGTGCACCTGCTGCCATTCGACCGGGTGGCCCGCCCGTGCGGAGGCCGCCTCGCGGAGTTCGGCCGGCCGGGCGCCACCGGTGGGCGCCGCCGGTCAGCGTGGCCGGTGGGCGACCGCGGCGAACATCGCCACCGACAGGTGGAACGTCCCGTGCTCGGCGGCCGCGTCGAGGTCGGCGTAGAGCCGGTCGCGCTGCTCCGCGGTGATCAGGCCCCGGCCGACGGCCGCCGCGCCGATCCCGCGGACGATCGGCCGGGTGACCGTGCGGGAGTCGTGCAGCAGGACGTCGGCGCCGAGGTGGTCGACGGCCAGTCCGGCCTCGACCAGCAGGCCCGCGAGGCGGCGCCCGGCGTCCGGGGTGGCGGCGGTGCCCTCGGCGACGGCCGCCAGGGCGGGGCGGATCTCCGGGGCGGCCGGATGGAGCACGAAGGTGGCCCAGTCGGTGTCCAGCAGCGCGATCCGGCCGCCCGGACGCAGCACCCGGGCCATCTCGGCGACGGCCTTCGCCGGATCGGGGAGGTGCTGGAGGACGCGCTCGCACCAGACCACGTCCAACTCCCCGTCGGGCAGCGGCAGGTCGAGCGCGTCGCCGTCCAGGAAGCGGGCCGCGCTGCCGGCCTCGGCGGCGCGCTGCTCGGCGACGGCCCGGAGCCCGGGGTTGGGTTCGAGGCCGATCGCGGTGCCGGTGGCGCGGTCCGTCGCCCCGGCCCCCGGGGCGGCCGCGGCCGCGAGCACCTGGGTCTCCGACCCGGTGCCGGCGCCGACGTCCAGCGCGCGCTCCCCGGGGCGTACGGCGAGCTGTGCGTGTGCCCACGCGCGCAGCCGCCGCACCCCGGGGTTGGCCGCCTGGGCGTCCAGTACGGCGATGAGCCGGTCGGTGACGGCCGGGTCGGTGTTGGCGGCGTTGAAGGACGAGGTGGGGTGCGGGTCGCTCATGGCCGTCACCCTAAAGGAATGTGACGATCCATCAGTGATCACCCCACTGTGATCTCGCGGATCAGTGCAAGGTGTTCACGGCGGCCCGGACGGTCTCCTCGAAGGCGGGGACGTCGGGCCGGGTCCGGTTGCTCTCCCACTCGACGATGGCGACGGTGCTGCCGTCCTGTCCCACGCCGAATGGAGAGTCGCGGTAGCCCGGGGCGCGGGCCGTCAGAGCTCCGGGAGCGCCTCCCCGGTCTGCGGCTCGCGGCCCTCGGCGAGCCAGAACAGGTAGCCGCGTAGGTAGGCCTCCAGCCCGTCGTCCAGGTAGGCGGCGTACTGCCGCAGGGCCTCCGGCTCGTTCCGGCCGTCGTCGCCCAGTTCCAGCTCGCCCGTGATCCAGGCCCGCACCTCGTCCCGGCGCGACCACCAGTCGCGCACCGCCTGCGGGGTCCAGTGCCGGTCGCCGTCCCAGGCGTAGCCGCCCAGCGGCTCGCCGTGGGCGATCTCCACCAGGGCGGCCACCTCGCGGGGGTTGGCGGGCTGGCGGTGGACGAACTCGCAGTGCTCGTCGCCCGAGAGCACGTGCTCGGGGAGGTAGTACGGGCCGTTCAGCCCGCTGTCGGTCTCGCCGGCGTAGAACGGGCCCGGCACGTTCAGCCGGCTGCGCTGCTCCCAGTGGCCGTCGCCCACGGAACCGGTCATCTCCCGCGCGGCCGGCAGCGGGTCCCAGTAGGCCCGCTCCTGCCACGGCCCTTCCACGGGGTGGCGGAGCAGCCGCCCGCGCATCCGTGCGGCGGCCTGCCGCAACTCCGCCTCGTGCGAGAACGGTACGGCCCGTCGGCTGCCCCGCGCCCGGTCCAGGAGCCGGGCCCATCGGCCGACCAGCCCGCCCACCTGCGTCTTTCCCATGCGGCTCACCCTAGACGGGTAGATCCGAAGGTCCGACCCCCCAAAGGGTCGAGGTGTCCAGGATCAGCTTGTGACGACCGGGCTGAACACCCTCGACGCGTCTGTCCGGCGGTGGCACGGGCCCCGCTGGACGGACACGGTGCGGATCACCGGGGCATGCCTCCGTGCGGGCTGTTGACCACCGGCGGCAGAGACCCTTCGGCGAGGTGGAAGTGCCCGGGGGAGTGGTCGATGTGAAGGTGGCCGCCGTCGTCGGCGGAAGCCGTGCCGCGGGGCGTCGCGGACGTACTGGCGGAAGTCCGACGCGCGGAAGCCCCGGGTCGAAGGACGTGGGCCCGGGAGGCGGAGTGGGGGCTGGGGCGGGGCGGCGTACCCCAACCGGGGGGTTAGCGGGGCGCCCCCGCCGGGGCCCGGCCGCAGGGCGCCCGTGGGGCCGCC
>NZ_JBHXTL010000054.1:0-13313 GCF_042677365.1 Kitasatospora sp. NPDC127116 | reverse complement strand
GGTGGCGGTGTTTGTGGCGCTGGTCCGACGCGCGTAAGCCGGGGGTCGATGGAGGGGGGCCGGGGTGGCGGTGTGGGACGCGGGCGGGGCCGAATCCCCACTCCGGGCGGTTCAGCGGGACGCCTCGCCGGTGCCCGTGCAGCAGGCCTCCGGTGCGCCGGCGGCGCTCTTGCCGAGGCTGTCGGCGTCGGCCTTGACGACGTAGACCTCCCAGGGCTCCTTGCCGGGGGCGGTCACCCAGACCTTGTCCTGGACGGCGTAGCAGCAGGAGGTGTCGTTCTCCTCGAAGGTGGCGAGGCCGGCCTCGCGCAGGCGGGTGGTGGCGGCGGTGACCTGCTCGGTGGAGGCGACCTCGACGCCGAGGTGGTCGAGGCGGGTGTCCTCGCCGGGCTCGCCCTCGATGAGGACGAGCTTCAGCGGGGGCTCGGTGACGGCGAAGTTGGCGTAGCCGGGGCGGCGCTTGGCGGGCTCGGTGCCGAAGAGCTTGGAGTAGAAGGCGATGGAGCCTTCGAGGTCGGCGACGCGCAGGGCGAGCTGGACACGGGACACGGTGGCCTCCAACGGGCTGGAAGGGCTGGAAGGGCTCGAAGGGCTCGAAGGGCTCGAAGGGAGCAAAGGGCTGGAAGGGAGCAAAGGACCGAACGAGTCTGTATCGATATCTGTCGATTCAACCTTGCACTCTGGATCGATATTCGTCAACATAGAAGCATGTCGAAACAGGAACTCCCGCTGCTCGATCGGGACGACGCCGCGGACGGCTGCTGCCCCCGGCTGCTGAGCGCCCCGCTGGACGCTGACCAGGCCGCCGAACTGGCGCCGCTCTTCAAGGCCTTGGGCGATCCGGTGCGGCTGCGGCTGCTGTCGATGATCGCCTCCGGCGCCGGAGGCGAGGTGTGCGTCTGCGACCTGACGCCGGCCTTCGACCTGTCCCAGCCGACGATCTCCCACCACCTGAAGCTGCTGCGGCAGGCCGGGCTGATCGACTCCGAGCGCCGCGGCACCTGGGTGTACTACCGGCTGGTCCCCGAGACGACCGACCGCCTCGCGGGCATCCTCACCCGCCGGGCGTCCCTCGGCGCCGCCGAGTGAGCGCCGAAGCGGGGGCGCCCGCCCCGGTGGCCGGCCGGCTGTCGTTCACCGACCGCTACCTCGCGCTGTGGATCCTCGCCGCGATGGTCCTCGGCATCGGCCTGGGCCGGCTCGTCCCCGGTCTGGGCGACGCGCTCGCGAAGGTGACCGTCACCGGCGTCTCCCTGCCGATCGCGCTCGGCCTGCTGGTGATGATGTACCCGGTGCTCGCCAAGGTCCGCTACGACCGCCTGGACACCGTCACCCGCGACCGCCGCCTGCTGCTCCCCTCCCTGCTGCTGAACTGGCTCGTCGGGCCCGCCCTGATGTTCGCCCTCGCCTGGCTCCTGCTGCCCGACCTGCCGGAGTACCGCACCGGGCTGATCGTCGTCGGCCTCGCCCGCTGCATCGCCATGGTGATCATCTGGAACGACCTGGCCGGCGGCGACCGGGAGGCCGCCGCCGTCCTCGTCGCCCTGAACTCGCTCTTCCAGGTGGTCGCCTTCGGCGCGCTGGGCTGGTTCTACCTGTCCGTGCTGCCCGGGTGGCTCGGCCTGGAGCGGACCGCGCTCGACGTCCCGGTGTGGGAGATCGCCCGCAGCGTGCTGATCTTCCTCGGCATCCCGCTCGCCGCCGGCTACCTCACCCGCCGCCTGGGCGAGAAGGCCCGCGGCCGTGCCTGGTACGAGACGGCGCTGCTGCCGCGCATCGGCCCGTTCGCGCTGTACGGGCTGCTGTTCACGATCGTCGTCCTGTTCGCGCTCCAGGGCCGCGCCATCACCGCGCAGCCCCTGGACGTCGCCCGGATCGCGCTGCCGCTGCTGGTCTACTTCGCCGTCATGTGGGCCGGTTCCCTGGCGCTGGGCCGCGCGGTGGGACTGGACCACCCGCGCGCCACCACCCTCGCGTTCACCGCGGCGGGCAACAACTTCGAACTGGCCATCGCCGTCGCCATCGCCACCTTCGGCGCCGCGAGCGGCCAGGCCCTCGCCGGAGTGGTCGGCCCGCTGATCGAGGTGCCCGTCCTGATCGGCCTCGTCCACGTGGCCCTCGCCGCCCGCCGGTACTTCCCCCGGCCCGCCACCCCCACCCCCACCCCCACCCCCACCACCTCCACCACCGCCCCCGAACCCGAAGGTTCCGCCCGTGTCTGAGTCCAAGCCGTCCGTGCTGTTCGTCTGCGTGCACAACGCCGGCC
Organism: Kitasatospora sp. NPDC127116; assembly: GCF_042677365.1. NCBI lineage: Bacteria > Bacillati > Actinomycetota > Actinomycetes > Kitasatosporales > Streptomycetaceae > Kitasatospora > Kitasatospora sp. NPDC127116. The sequence continues at coordinate 11,047 of NZ_JBHXTL010000054.1, read as the reverse complement.
GCTCCCAGATGGCCGCCGCCTTCCTCACCCGGCTCGGCGGGGACCGGGTCGAGGTCCGGTCGGCCGGGTCGGCGCCCGCCGACTCCGTCAACCCGGCCGTGGTCCGGGCGATGGCCGAGGTGGGGATCGACCTCTCCGCCGGGACGCCCAAGGTGCTCACCGTCGAGGCGGTCCGGGCCTCGGACGTGGTGATCACCATGGGCTGTGGCGACGCCTGCCCGTACTTCCCCGGAAAGCGCTACCTGGACTGGCAGTTGGCGGACCCGGCGGGCCAGGGCGTCGACGCCGTCCGCCCGATCCGCGACGCGATCGAGCAGCGTGTCCGCGCCCTGATGGCGGAACTCGGCATCGAGGCCGCCGTGTGAGCGGGGTGGTGAACGTCGCCGCGATGACCCCGGCGCACGCCGCGCAGGTCCTGGAGATCTACCGGTCGGGCATCGACGGCGGCGACGCCACCTTCGAGACCGGCGTGCCGAGTTGGGAGGCGTTCGACGCGGCTCGCATGGCCGAGCACCGCCTCGTCGCCCTCGACGGGTTCGACAGGTTCGACAGGTTCGACGGGTTCGACCGGGTGCTCGGCTGGGCCGCGGTGGCGCGGGTGTCGGAGCGGAGCGCGTACGCGGGGGTGGTCGAGCACTCCGTCTACGTCCATCCCGACGCGCGGGGGCGGGGCGTCGGCGCCGCCCTCCTGGAGGCGCTGATCGCCTCCACCGAGCGGGCCGGGATCTGGACGATCCAGTCCGGGATCTTCCCGGAGAACACGGCCGGTCTCGCCCTGCACGCCAGGGCCGGGTTCAGGGTGATCGGGACGCGCGAGCGGATCGGCCGGCACCACGGGCGTTGGCGCGACGTGGTCCTCCTGGAGCGCCGCAGCCCGGCGGTCGGCTGACCGGACCGCTGACCGAACGGCCCGCCGGACCGCTTGCCGAACGGCCCGCCGGACCGCTTGCCGAACGGCCCGCCGGACCGCTTGCCGGACCACCCCCGAACCGCCTCTGACCAGCCCGTTAGGCTCGCACCATGACTGCCGACGACCACCACACGTGCGCGTGCTGCGCGGAACGCCACGACGGCCCGCCGCTGTCCTACGGGGCTCCGGCGCCGGTGGGCTGGAAGCCGCGGTACTCCCGGCGCCGGGACAGCGAGCTGACCGCCGACCAGTGCGTGGTCAAGGGCCGGCACTTCTACGTCCACGGCCTGATCGAGATACCGGTGCGTGACAGCGGCGACACGTTCTCGTGGGGCGTGTGGGTCTCCTTGAGCGAGCAGAACTTCGCCCGGACGCACGACCTGTGGGACGACCCGGCACGGGAGCAGGAGCCCCCGTACTTCGGCTGGCTCTCCTCCGAGCTGCCCGTCTATCCGGACTCGACCCTCCTGCTCAAGACCCACGTCCACACCCGCGCGGTCGGCCGGCGTCCGCTGATCGAACTGGAACCGACCGATCATCCCCTCGCGGTCGAGCAGCGCGAAGGGATCACCACCGGCCGCGTGCGGGAATTCGCTGACCTGCTCCTTCGGGGCTGACGGCCTCCGGCTCGCCGACCGTCCCCGGGCCGCTGCTTCCCGCCGACGGTACGCAACAGCCGGCCACGGTGCGCAGTGCGCAGCGCGCGGTTCGCGGTGCGCGGTGCATGCCGCGCGGTGCCGTGGCCGGCCGGTGCGCGCACGGCCGGTCGAGGTGTGTCAGACGCCGACCGCGGTGCCGGCGTGGGCGGAGGCCGCCTGGTACTCGTCGTCGCCCTCGAACCGGGCTTCGCAGCCGGTGGCGAGGGTGCTGGCGACGATGACCGGGTCGAGGATCTTGGATCCGGAGTTCAGCTTGGCGATCCCGCTCTGGTCGGTGGTCGCGGAGCCGACCCGCTGGCCGCTCGCCGTGCTGTAGAAGGTGATCTCCCGCCCCACGATCGGCTTGCCGTCCGTGTCGGTCAGCGTGGCCTCGAAGTCGCCGCTGATCGGGGCGTGGGCGACCACGTGGCCGCTGACCGTACGTGCTGTGAGCTGGACTGGCTTCTTCTCGGAAGTCATGGTGTAACCTCCCGGATGCTCTGGGCTACTACCTCCACCGTAGGCACGTCCGTGACGGCTTGCACGCGGGCCGTGACGCCGCCCGGGCCGCACGGGCAGCCCGGGCCGCACGGGCGGGAAACCGGGACAACCCGGTGGAGTTCGGGGCGGGGATCGGGGAGACTCGCGCGCATGGTTTCGGTACTGCAGAACGTGGCGATCGACTGCGCGGACGCCTATGGGCTGGCGCGCTTCTGGAGCGGTGTGACCGGCAGGCCGCTGGACCCCGACTGCCGGCCGGGGGACCACGAGACCCAGGTGCTGCTGGCGGAGGGCCCGGTCCTGTACTTCAACCAGGTGCCCGAGGCGAAGACGGTCAAGAACCGGGTCCACCTGTGCCTGCGGCCCGAGACCTCGCGCGACCAGGAGGTGGAGCGGCTGCTCGGCCTCGGCGCCGCCCTCGTCGGCGACCACCGGAACCCCGACGGTTCGGGTTGGGCGGTCCTCGCCGATCCCGAGGGCAACGAGTTCTGCGTGCTGCGCAGCGACTCCGACCGGGCGGCCGCGCACCCCTGAGGGTGCCGGGGCGGGCCACGCGCGCACGGAGCCGGGGCGGTGCGGACGGCGGGACGGACGGCGGCGCGCACGCGGAGCCCCCTCGACGGCCCACCGCCCCTCCGGCGATGGGCCGTTGGCGGGCCGTCGAGCGCTACAGGCGGAGCAGGACCACGCCCGTGACGGTCGTCGCCGCGGCGACGACCAGGACCGTCACCGCGCAGCCGACGTTCCCCGCCACGGACCGGCGGGTGGCCGCGAGGTCCGGCGTGAAGTCGGCCGGGTCGGCGGGGGAGTAGTGGATCGTGAGGTCCCCGCCGACCGGGACGGCGGAGTCCGGCAGGCCCGAGGGGTAGTAGGCGGTGACGGCCGTCCCTTCCTCGGTGGTGAAGGCGACGACCGGCGTCCGGCTGCTCTGGGTGCCGCCCTCCCCGTCGCTCTCGACGTTCCTGAGGACGGCGACGACCCGCCCAGGGACGGGCAGCATGGCGGACAACTCGGCGAGCCGCTTCTTCGTCGTCTGCTTCTCCCCGGGCAGGTAGAACGCGCCGAGGACGGTGGCCGGACCGCAGGTCGCGACCAGGGCCCACGGCCAGCCCCGGTCGATCGAGAGGACGACCACCAGCCCGACGTAGATCAGGAACACCGCGGTGTGGGGCCAGGCGAGCCCCCGCCGCCCCGCCTGGAGGTCGCTGACGAACCGGAAGGCGTGCGGCCTCCCGCGCGGGTAGCGGATCCCGACCTCCCGGCCCACCCAGGCCGTGCTGATCCGGTCGCCGGTCCCGCTGTCGTTGGTGACGACGAACTCCTCGCCGGTGGACGGGTCCTGGAAGCGGACGACCACCGCTATCCCGTCGTTCGGGGAGCTCCCGTTGCGCGGCTCCCCCACCCGTTCGATCCGCCCTTTCACCCGTACGGCCCGCTGCGCCTTGGTCAGGCCGGCCAGCGACCGGCCGTACCCGACCAGCGCCACGGCGCCGAACACCCCGCACCACAGGGCCAGGATTCCGTGCCAGTTCATGTGCGCCCCGCTCCCGTCCGTCCTGTCCGTGGTTCAGTGCGCCGAGGTGCGCCGCAGCACCCGGCCCTGTCCGTCCGCCTCCAGCACTGCGGCGCCCCCGGGCCCGGCCACGGTGACCGTGATGGTGACGGGGCCGTTGGTGCGGAGGACGGTGATGCTCCAGGCCTGCGGGGCGTGGACGCCGAGGGTGGTCCTGGCCTCGTCGACCAGGGCCGGGAACCGCTCGTAGGGCAGTGACAGCGGATCGAACTCCCGGGCCTTCGAGTCGGTCGAGGAGAACGTCAGCGCCAGCAGGCTGTCCGTCACCTGCAGGGTCGTCACCGGGCCCGCTTCGCCGTTCCGCGTCAACGAGTTGACGGCCCGCCCCAACTCGCCTTCGTCGAGGAAGGACTGCCCGGGGCCGAGCACGACGGTGCCGGACCCGGCCGTCACCACCTTGGTCGACCACGACGAGGAGGCGGAGGCCGAGGCCGAGGGGCTCGCGGAGGAGGACGGCGGGCCGGCGGGTTCGTCCTCGAACAGGTCCACCCGGAACAGGAGGACGACGGCCGCCGCGGCGAGCAGCAGACCGAGGAACCCGAGGAAGGGGACGGCGCAGCTGTCGGACGGTTCGCTCACCTTGGTCGAGGCGGGCGCGGAGTCGAGCAGTGCCCCGGCCGCCCGCTCCTCCCACTCCGGGGTCGGCCGCTTCACGATGCGCACGGCTGCCGGCCGGTCCGGCGGGTAGCGGACCACCAGGACGCCGCGCGGCCGGTAGTCGGGGAGGTCGGCGACGTGGATGTCCTGGGTGAACTCCACCCGGAACGCCGGGCCTTCGTCCGGCACGACGGTGAGGTCGAACCGCACCGCCCGGTCGGTCACCTCGCCCGTCGGGACGTCCAGGCTCTCGATCATCGCGAGCGCCGTCTGCGGGACGACGGCCGCCTCCCGGGCCCGTCGCGGCAGGCCGGCGAGGAGGAGCAGCAGGCCGTAGGCGATGGGAAGGCCCAGGCCGGCGACGAACAGCGCCGGCTCGTCGACGACGACGCCGACGACCATCGCGGCGAGCGATCCTCCGATCACGCCTCCGGTCAGGAAGCCGCGGGCGAGGGCGACCGGCGTGTTGCGCGTGGGCGGCGCACCGGTGGTGATCGTCATACCGGTGATTGTGCCGGGCGGGAGCGACGGCGGACAGGCCCGGAGCCGACAAGCTTGCGCCGTCCCAGTGAAACGCCGGAATCGGTCGGGGCGTCCCGCGTGCCGCCGACCCAACCGGCCCGCCCTGCCCCTGACTTCACGGCGGACCGGCTCCGACCGGCCGGCCCGTGAACCCCCGACCCCCCGAACCAGGAGCAGCAGTGCGAATCCCCCAGAAGCCCGCCGTCGTCCTCGCGGCCGCCGTCGCCCTCGCCGGCCTCACCGCCCTCGGCGGCGGCCCGGCCACGGCCGCCCCGCGGGACCCGGTCGCCGTGTCCCTCCAGGTGTCGAGCGACGGCACCAACCTCGACGAGTACGAGGGCGGCGAGGTCTGGACCCGGGACGCCCGACTCACCTTCCAGGACTGGGTGATCAGCCAGCTCGACGACGGCAGCTTCCGCATCAAGGGCACCCACTACGACCGGTGCGTCACCGACAACGGTGTCGGGAACCCCGTGACCCTGAAGGGCTGCAACGCGAACGACCCCGCCCAGCGGTGGATCTTCGACATCGGCTCCGAGCGCACCGTCGTCGAGAGCGTCAAGGACCGCCGCACGGGCCTCCAGGCCAACGGTCCGAACCAGCCGGTCACCCTGGAGCCGCTGGACGACAACCCGGCCCAGGAGTGGACGCCGTACCAGAAGTGACGGAGGGTTCCCCCGCCGCGGCCCGCCGCCGAACGGTGCCGAACGGTGCCGAACGGCGTCGAACAACGCCGAGCGGCGTCGGGGCCGGGCCGCGGCCGCGCCGCCGTCAGTCGTACACGGCGGTGAAGTCCCGGCCGAGCGCGGCGTACCGGTCCAACTCGTCTTTCGTGACAAGTCGTCATGGTCGGCGGATCACCTGTTCTAGGATCCTGGGGCACTTCGGACAGCGCGTCGCTCCGTCCGAGCCGCACTTCCTCAGCAGACCACGTGCCCGGCGTTCGGGACAGGAGAGCCGGGTTCCCATCCTTCGATGCGGAGGCTTGACCATGAGTCGAACGGGTACGCGTCCAAGAGTCCTCATAGTCGGGGCGGGCCTGGCCGGCACCGCCACGGCCATCCGGCTGCTCTGCTTCGCGCGCAGACCGCTGGAGATCGTCCTGCTGGAACGACGCTCCGACTACCGCTCGGCGGGCGTCGCCTACCACCGGGACGGCAACCCCTGGGACTACGTGTTCAACATCCAGGCGGGCCGGATGTCGGTGTTCCGCGAGGACGTCCTCGACTTCGTCCGCTGGGCCAACCACGAGGCCGACCGCAGCGGCTGGCCGGAGCCCTGGGCCGGGCTCCGGTTCGTCGAGCAGGGGCCGGCGCCCCGGCGGATCTTCCAGGACTACCTGAGCGACCGGCTGGCCGAGGCGAGGCGCGAAGCGCTTCCCGGTGTCGTGCTCGTCGAAGCGGAGGGCGAGGCGGTCGACCTGGAAGTCCGGCCCACCGGAGTCGATGTGACGATCGAACAGTCGTCGGGCCGCGGGGGCGAAGCCGACCGGAGTCCGGCGGTGACCGTGCTCCGCGCCGACCAGGTCGTCCTCGCGACCGGCCTCGAACTCCGGGAGCCCGTCTTCGCCTCCGAGGTCCGCACCCACGCCTCCTTCGTGCGGAACCCCTACTCGGCGGCCGGAATCCGCAAGCTCGTCTCGCTCCCGTCCGAGTCGACGGTCGCCATCGTCGGCTCCGTGCTGAGCGCCTACGACTCGGCGGGCCTGCTGCTGCGCCAGGGCCACACCGGGAGGATCCATCTGATCTCCAGGACCGGGACGATGTTCCGGACGTACCCCGGCGGCCACGAGCACGGGGTGCTGCGCCTGCCCTGTCCGAAGACGCTGCTGGAGCCGTACCGGAACCGTGAGGAGTTCCTCGTCCGGATCCGGGCCGAGTGGGACACGGCGTGCTCGACGGTCGTCCGGGAGCATCCCGACGTCTCCCCGGTGGTGGTCGCCGAGCGGGTGGTCAAGGCGTGGGAGCCGCACCTCCCCGAGGCCATCGAGCGCATCCCCACCGCGGAACTGCGGGGCCTGCTGGACGAGTTCGGCACCGCGCTGGCCGCGCTGCGGGTCGGGGTGCTGGAGTACACGATGGCGGTCGTCGAGCGCGCCCTGCACGCGGCGGACGGAGCGGTGCGGCTGGTCGTCGGCAAGGTGGAGGCGGTCAGGCCGGCGGAGTCGGGCCGGCTGGCCGTGTCGGTCGCCTCCCCGCAGGAGGAGCACACCATCGAGGCCGACCTGGTGGTGTCCAACTTCGGCCGGGAGTCGGACTACAGCAGGGTCGACCGGCCGCTCTGGCGGAACCTCCTGCGGCGGGGGATCGCGGAGCCCCACGCGCGCACCGGGCGCGGCCTGGAGGTCGACGGACGGGGGGTGCTGCTGGGCCCCGGCGGGGTGGCGGGCCCGGTGTCCGCGGTCGGCGCGCTGCGCGAGGGCGACGAGATCGTGCGGAACGGCCGGACCGGTGCGTTCACCTTCAATCTCGCTGCCATCAAGAACCATTCGATCGCGGTAGCCGCGCACGTGATCGAGCAACTGGAAGTGGAAGAGGACGTTTCGGCTCGGATCGCGGAGCGGAGTTCGGCTCGGACTTCGGAGTGGACTTCGGAGTGGACTTCGGTGGGCAGTCCGGCTCGAAGCACGGCCGGAAGCACGGCCGGAAGAACGGCCGAAAGCGTGGCCGGTCGCCGCGGGGGTGTCGGCAATCTGGAGGAAGCGGCCCGGGGGGAATTCGAGGACGCTGTGGTACTGGAGGCCAGGAGATTGGCCTCGCGCGGTCGAATTGAACGGAACCTGCTCGATTCCCGACTGGACGCCTGTATCCGGTCCATGGGTGAACGTCCGGCCGCTGCGGTGGATGCCGCCCGGTACGACCGCCTGATGAGGGCGGTCGTCAACCGGGCCGCGGTCGAACGACTCACCGATGTCTCCGTGACACCACGACAACTGCGCCGACAGCTGGGAATGGCGACCGCCGAAGAACAGGAGGAATAGGTGGACGGGCGACGGATTCAGGGATCCCTGCTGACCGGTGGTGCACAGAGCGAAGTGCGGGGCACCTGCAACCGCACGAGACATCCGCTCGAGGGATCCATCCTCGTCGCCCCTTCCCTCGACGCCGGCCTGTACGAGGCGATCGTGGCGGCGCGCGCGGTGGTCTGCGGTTCGGGCGGGCTGACCGGCCACATGCAGTCGCTCTGCCGGGGCAGGGGAATTCCCGTGCTCCGCGTCGACGAGGCGGACCTCGACGACCTGGTCGGCGAGGCGGTGCTGGACCTCGACGGCGAGTCGATCGTCGTCGAGTCCGGTGCGGGCGCCGGGGCCGACGCGGACGCCGGGGCCGGGGTCCCCTCGCCGGCCGACCTCGGCGCGGCGTGCGCGGTCATCGCGGACCTCCAGGACATCAGCGCGATCAACTCCTGCGGGCCGGACGCGAAGCGGGTCGACTGCTTCTTCATCCGGGAGGAGTTCCTCTGCCTGGCGGCGGGCCTGAGTCCGCTCGACTCCCTGGAGGGCGGCCCGGCCGAAGCGGCGGTCTACGGGCGGGCGCTCGCCGACCGGCTGTGCGCCTTCACCGAGGCGCTGCTGCCCGGCCAGCGGCTGATCCTGAGGATGCTCGACCTCCGCTCCGACCACGCCGCCAGCGTCACCGAGCTGGCCCCGGTCGCGGTCGAGCCCAACCCCGAGCTGGGCCTGCACGGCGCACGCTGGCTGCTGGGGTCGACCGCCTACCGGGAGGCGTTGCACGCCATGCTCGGCTCGCTGCGCGAGCGGCTCGGCGACGGCGCGGGCCGGGTGCACCTCTCCGTCCCGTTCCTCAACGACGCGGAGGAGTTCGCCCAGCTCAGGAAGCACCTCGAACTGCCCGCCGGGGTGCCGCTGTCCGCGTTCATCGAGACACCGGCGGCGGTGCACGCCACGGCGGAGATCTGCGCCGCCGGCGCCAGCGAACTGTTCGTCGGGGTGAAGGACCTGGTGCAGTTCTACCTGGCCGCGGACCGAGGCAACCACCTGGTGGCGGAGTCCTACCAGACCCGGCACCCGGCCGTCCTGGACGGGCTGCGCAGGGTGGTGGAGTCGGCCCGCGCCGCGGGGACCCCGGTGAAGGTGTTCGCGCTGGGCACGGACCTCGCCCACTACCTCGCCCACGTGCCCACTCCGGACGGCTACATGATGTGCACCGCCGAACTCCGGCAGCTGGTGCTCGACTCGCGGCCCTGACCGGGCGGGCGGGTGGCGGTCAGGGCCGCCACCCGCCCGCTGCGAGGTCGGGCGCGGATACTACAACTCTATTGTCATAGACAAGAGTTGATCGGTGATCCATCCATTTCAGTGAATCTGACGCCTCATCAGTTTCGTTTCGCCCGCCGTGATCAAGGATGCGAACAGTATCCGTCACGGAAGGGTGGTTCGCATGACCAGCGTCAGTGGAGAGCCGATCCCGGCGATCACCGAGGCCACGCTCGCCGACGTCGCCGACAACGGACTCCGGGGGCCCGGCACCACCGTCAACCAGGCCGTCATCGACCTCGGCAACGCCCTGCAGGCGGCCGCCCAGGGCGACGGGACGGTACAGCTCCCGCCGGAACTGGCCGAGCTGGTGGCCAAGGTGCGGCAGATCGCCGACGTCGACGTCACCGGGATCGAGGTGGAGGAGGACATCCGCCTGTCGGCGTTCCGCATCAGGCTGAGGGGCGACGAGCCGCGCCCGGTCGTGATCGTGCCGGCCGGCTGGAACCCGCTCGGCTGGCTGCCCTTCGTCTACGGCTACATCAAGCTGGCGCTGCGCGGCTACCACGTCCTGGCCTACACCCCGCGGGGCCTCGGCTACCCGGGCTGGATCTCCACCTCCGGCGGCCGCGTCGACGTCGCCGGGCCCGCCGACTGGGCCGACGGGGCGAAGGTGATCACCCACGCGGAGGGCTGGTGCGAACCGCGCAAGGTCGGCTTCCTCGGCGTGTCCTACGGCTCCGGGATCAGCCAGCTGGTCGCCGCGCACGACCCCGACGAGCGGGTGGCCGCCGTGGTCGCGCTGAGCACCTGGGGCAACCTGGCCGCCAGCCTCTACGACAACGACACCCGGCACCTCAAGGCCGTTGAACTGCTGGTCGGCTTCACCGGAGGGGAGAGGCAGGACAAGTTCGACGCGGAGACCCTGGACATCCTCGACAAGTTCGACCAGAACCGCGACCTCGACGACGTGATCGCCTGGGGCAACAGGCGCTCCCCGGAGACGTACATCGGCGAGACCAACCGGCTGGGCATCCCGACCTTCGTCTCCAACACCTGGCACGAGACGCTCTTCCCGGCCTCCTCGGTGATCGACGTCTACAACCGGCTGACGGTGCCCAAGCAGCTGAACCTGTGGATCGGCGACCACGGCGCGCCCGAGGGCGCCGGCATGTCCGGCCTGCTGACCCACCTGCCGTTCCCCGGCCTGGCGGATCCCCTCCGGGAGGCCTACGAATTCCTGGACCACCACCTGCTGGGCGCCGACAACGAGGCGCCGAACCGCAAGCAGGTGACCAGCCAGGTGATGTTCACCTACAGGACCAAGCCCGTGCTGGGCGGCGGCAACCGGATCACCGAGGCCGCCCGCCGCGAGTCGCGCGACTCGTGGGCGGACGTCACCACCGGCGAGGAGACGTGGTACCTCACCGGTGTCAACGGCGACGGTGACGGCGCGCTGGCCGACAAGCAGAACGACGGCTGGTCGCGGAGCTTCACCGCGGGCGTGGAGACCAGGGCGACGGCGGTGGACGCCGTGATGGACACCGGCCAGAAGGAGTGGACGGGCAACCCCCGGAAGTACGTGCTGTCCGAGTTCGAGCGGGAGAACCTGCTGGTCTGGTCGACCGACCCGCTGACCGGGCAGGGGGAGACGGCCCGCCGGATCCGGGGCGCCGCGCAGGTCCGGCTGACCGTGCGCAGCACCGAGGACGCCGCCACCCTGGTGGCCTACCTGTTCGACGTCGCCCCGGACGGTACGGCGCGGATCGTCACCCACGAGCCGTACACCGTGCTCGGTCTGACTCCCGGGAAGGACACCACCGTCGGCTGGACGCTCCAGCCCGCCGCGTACGACGTGCCGACCGGCCACCGGCTGGCGCTGGTCGTCAACAGCCGTGACCAGCTGTACTCCTACGCCGCGGAGCGCGGCACCGTCACCGTCGGCTCGCCGAGCGGCAACGAGTCCCGCCTGGAGCTGCCGCTGGGCTGAACCCCGGAGTCGCCCCCGCGGCACGTCGCCGTCCGGCGGCGGGCCGCGGGGAGTCGAGTGGCGGCGCGGGGACCCCAAGCGGAGGTCAAGGAACCTTGAC
>NZ_JBHXTL010000053.1:0-58488 GCF_042677365.1 Kitasatospora sp. NPDC127116 | reverse complement strand
CCGCGGGTCAGTGGGCTACGGCAGGGTCCAGCGCTGGTTGGCGCCGCCGTTGCAGTCCCAGATCTCCAGCGGGGTGCCGTCGGCGGTCGCCGCGGCCGGGTCGTCCAGGCAGCGGCCGGACTGGGTGCTCTTCAGGGTGCCGTCCGGCTGGGGCGTCCACTGCTGGTTGGCGCCGCCGGTGCAGTCCCACAGCTCGACCGGGGTGCCGTTGACGGTGCCGGCGCCGGTGACGTCCAGGCACTTGCCGTTGTGGGTGAGGGTGCCGTTGGAGCGGGTCCACACCTGCTGGGCGCTGCCGTCGCAGGCCCAGAGCTGCACGGCAGCGCCGCTGGTGCCGGCGGCGGGGCGGGCGCAGGTGCCGGGCAGGGCGGAGGCGATCGGGCCGGTGTGGGTGGTGGGCGTGCCGGGGGTGAGGGCGAAGTTGTCGAACTGGTCGGTCTGGTAGCCGGTCACGCCGAGGCCGGCGCGGCCGTTGGTGAAGCTCGCGTCGGTGGCGCTGCCCACGGCGGCACCGTCGATGCTCGCCGTGAGGGTCTCGTTGTCGAGGGTGAGCGCGACGGTGTGCCAGCGGCCGGTGCCGAGGGCGGCGGTGGTGCCGCTCGCGAGGGTGGTGAAGTTCCACTTGGTGTCGCTCTTGTCGATCGACCAGGCGCCGGTGTCGCTCACCCGCAGGTGGTAGGCGTTCAGGCCGTTGTTGTTGCGGCCCTGCTGGCCGGCCCGGCCGAGGAGTTCGACGGTGCCGGACTGCTCGAACATGGTGTCGGCGGTGACGGTGTAGTTGGACCAGCTGCCGTCGCCCATCATCGTGTACGGGGCGTTGTAGGGCTCGTCGGTCCAGCGGATCGGTGAGGTCGGGGCCATCTGGCGCAGGCAGGTGCCGGTGCGGCCGCCGCCGCAGGCGACGGTCTGGAAGGCGCCGTTCATGTCCGTGAAGTACTTCGGCGAGGTGGTCGTCGCCGGGGTGTCGAAGCCGTCCGCGTAGGGCAGCTTCATCGGCGCGGCGGCCGGCGGGGTGGCGGTGCCCTTGCCCTGGCCGGTGGTGGTGGTCACGGTGTAGACCCGGCCGGGCTGGAGGGTGAGGGTGTAGCGGCCCCCGGACGGGGTGACGTCCTTCTGCTTGACGAACCACTGCGCCGGGTCGTTGGAGTTGAGGTCGGTGGACCAGACGTGGACCTTGCCGGTGGACAGGCCGCCGGAGACGGTGAAGTTCGCGGTCTGGGCCGCGGTGGCGTCCAGGGTCTCGATGACGGTGCTGTAGTCGCGCTTGTTCGTGCTCTTCAGCGTGACGTAGCTGCCGTTGGCGCGCGCGCCGCCGAGGTAGCCGCTCGCGGCGTCGATGTAGCTCCAGCCGGGCTGGGTGAACTGGGTGGTGTGCGCGGTGACCCAGGTCGTCTTTCCGATGCCGTAGTTGCCGGACCACGGCTGGTTGGCGATCGACATGCCGTCGGTGGAGAAGAAGAGGTCGGGGTAGAGCGCGGCGATGACCGGCCAGTTGATGAACGAGGTCATCTTCCCGTCGAGGTAGCCCCGGTTGATCCCGCGCGCCACCGCCGGGGCGCCGCTGTTGAGGTCCTGGGAGCCGTTCTCGCTCGCCCACAGCGGCTTGCCGAGCGCCTGGGCGGTCGGCGTGCTCGGGCACTCGGTGAAGGAGCTCATGTACCCGCAGGGGTAGTGCACGCCGACGACGTCGACGGCGTTCTTGAACGCCGGGTCGGCGGCCATGGCGTCGGCCACCTCCCAGGTGTCGTCGGCGGCGACGACCTTGGTGGCGCCGTAACCGCGCGCGACGAGCGTGCTCTTGAGGTTCTCGTACCAGGCCTTGTCGAAGCCGCGCTCGTTCCAGCCGCCGAGGTAGGAGACGTTCAGGTGGTGCCGGCCGGCGCAGCCCATCCACGACATCACGTAGTCGATGGAGTCCTGGGACCAGAAGTTGCCGCCGCTGCCGGTGTTCCCGATCCAGCCGGGGGCGCCCCAGGACAGGCCGATGAACTTGATGTCGGGGTTGCGGGCCTTGGCCTGCTCGGCCAGCCACCACTCGTAGCCCTGGTTGCAGTCGACGGTGCCCCTGGTGTGCTCGATGCTCGGCTCGGCGCCGTCGGTGGAGTTGGTGTCGCCGCCGATCTCCAGCTTCAGCACCTGCAGCGAGGCGCCGTAGCCGGGCTTGAACAGGTAGTCCAGCAGTTGACTGCGCTGGGGCTCCGGATAGTCCACCAGCAGGCGGGAGTTGCCGCCGCCGCCGGAGATCGCGCCGACCCCGTCGAAGGTCAGGCCCGGCTTGGTGCCGTCGACGGTGACGGCGGTGGAGGTGGCGGCGGTGGGGGTGGTGGCGCTCTCCGTCGCGGCCAGGGCGGCCGGCGGCGCGGCCAGGCCGCCGAGCGCGCCGGCGAGGACGAGCGCCGCGCTCAGGGCGGTGCGCCAGGTCGAGGAGGGGTGTTGACGGCCCATGGGCGTCTCCGAGGGTGGGGAGGGGTGGGGGCGGTGTTGCTCCGCGCCGGGCACCCGGTCAGGGCGCCCGGCACGACGTCGGGGCAGGGGGTTCTCCGGTCCCGTTACGAGACGGTCCACTGCTGGTTGGCCCGGCCGGAGGCGCAGGTCCACTGCACGACCTGGGCACCGTCGGCCGTCGAAGCGCCCGTGACATCCAGGCACTTGCCGCTGTTCACCGAGACCAGCTGGACGCGGGCCCCGGTGTCCGGGACGAGGGTCCACTGCTGGTTGGCCTTGCCGGCGGCACAGGTCCACTGGACGACCTGGGCACCGTCGGCCGTCGAAGCGCCCGTGACGTCCAGGCACTTGCCGCTGTTCGCCGAGACCAGCTGGACGCTGCCGGTCCCGGCGACCGGCACCAGCGTCCACTGCTGGTTGGCCTTGCCGGCGGCGCAGGTCCACTGGACGGCCTCGGCGCCGTCGGCGCTCGAAGCGCCCGTGACGTCCAGGCACTTGCCGCTGTTGACGCTGGTCACGGTGTGGGTGGCCGGCGCGGCCAGCGGCGTGACGGTGGTGTTGGCGAAATCGGCGTGCTGGAACCCGCCGACGCCCAGGCCGATCTGGCCGATGCCGTGCCCGGCGTCGGCGACGGAGGCGACCTGGGTGTGGTCGATCGACGCGGTGATGCTCTGGCCCTGGACGGCCAGCGCGAGGTTGTGCCAGGTGCCGGCCCCCGCGCCGGGGTAGCTGCCGCTCGCCAGCACGGTGTCGGCGCCGGAGCGGTTCTCGCTGAACAGGCTCCAGGCACCGGTGTCGTCGATCTTCAGGTGGTAGCCGGAGCGGTCGTGGTCGACGTGGTCGATGCGGCCGAGCAGTTCGGCGGAGGTGCCGGCCTGTTCGAAGGCGACGTCCGTATTCGCCTGGTAGTGGGCCCAGGACGGGTCGCCCAGGAGGGTCAGCGGGGTGTAGTTCATGTCGTCGTGCCACGGGATCGGCGCCCGGGTGATGACCTGGCGCAAGCACACCGGGGTGGTCGCCCCGGACGGGCAGGGCGCGGTCTCGAAGGCGCCCGCCCAGTCGTGGAAGTAGCGGGCGGTGGCCCCTTCGGAGTAGCCGCCGAGGTCGGCCTGGTACGGCAGTGGCATCGCGGCGGGTGCGGGCGGCGCGGCGGTGCCCTTGCCCTGGCCGGTGGTGGTCGTGACGGTGTAGACGTAACCGGGCTGCACGGTGAGCGAGTACGAGCCGCTCTTCGGGGTCACGTCCTGGGCGTGGACGAACCACTTCGACGGGTCGGTGGAGTTCATGTCGGTGGCCCAGACGTGCACCTGGCCGGTGGACAGGCCCCCGGCGACCTCGAAGGTCACGGTCTGCGCGGCGGTGGCGTCGGTGGCCTCGATGACCGTGCTGTAGTCCTTGCCGGACTTGAGCGTGACGTAGCTGCCGCTGTGCGGGTCGCCGTTGGCGCCGGTCCCGGCCAGGTAGCCGCTGGACGTGTCCAGGTACTGCCAGCCCGGCTTGGCGAACTGGGTGGTGTGCGCCATCACCCAGATGTCGCGGCCGACCGCGTAGTTGCCGGACCACGGCTGGTCGGCGGCCATCAGCCCGGCTCCCGCGTACGGCAGGTTCGAGGGCCAGGAGCTGACCAGCGCCCACTTGATGTCGGCGGTGATCCGGGCGTCGAGGTACTCGCGGTTGACGTTGCGGGCCAGGGCGGCCGGGTCGGCGCCGTAGCTGTCGTTGTCGTCCTCGGAGGCCCAGAGCCGCTTGCCCAGCCCGGTCGCGGTGTCGCTGCCCGGGCAGGCGGTGTAGACGGGGGTCGAGTGCCAGCAGGTGCCGTGCAGGCCGATGACGCCGACGGCCTTGGCGAAGGCGGGGTCTGCGGCCATGTCCGCGGCGATCGACCAGTGCTCGTCATCGCTGTCGGACGCGACCAGGGTGGTGCCCTGGTGGCCGTGGGCGTCCAGGTCGGTGCGCAGCTTCTCGAACCAGGCCTTGTCGTAGCCGCGCTCGTTCCAGCCGCCGAGGTAGCCGACGTTCAGTCCGTGCTGCCGGGCGCAGCCGAGCCAGGACTCCAGGTACGTGATGTTGTCCTGGGACCAGACGCCGCCGTTCAGCCAGCCCGGCGCGGCCCATTCCAGGCCGTAGAAGGTGATCCCGGGGTTGCGGGCCTTGGCCTGCTCCATGAGCCACCACTCGTACCCGCGGTCGCAGTCGACCTCGGTGGGGGTGCGCATGTGGGACGGTTCGGGGCCGTCCGAGGAGTTGGCGTCCCCGCCGATCTCGACCTTCAGCATCTGCAGCGAGGCGCCGTAGCCGGGCTTGAACAGGTAGTCCAGCACCTGGCTGCGCTGGGGCTCGGGGTAGTCGACCAGCAGACGCGAGGTGGCGCCGCCGCCGCTGATCGCGCCGAGCCCGTCGTACGCGCGCCCCGGAGAGCGGCCGTCCAGTGTCACGGACTTCGTCGTGGGGGCCGGCGCGGCCACCGCGGGCGGCGCGGCCAGCGCGGCGGTGGTGAAGCCGAGTGCGAGCGCCGCCAGGGCCGTGACGCCCCGGCGGATCGGGTGGGGTGGTTCGCTCATCGACTACTCCTGTCGTCGGGCCGGGTCGGCCGGGTGGGGGCCCGCCGGGACTCGGTCGCCGGACGGGGCCGGGACGGGAGTGGCGGGTGCATGCCGACATGCCGGGGAGGACAGTAGACCCAACATTCAACAGTAATCAACAACTTCGGATGAAATACAACGCGATCGGCCAGTCGCCGCCAGGAGGCGGCGGCCGAGCCGGCTTGCCACAGGGGCACGGCAGCACCCCGCGGACATGCCCCTGCCAGGCGCTATTGACGCCGCCCCGGCTTTGCCCGAAGCTGTCCACGACAACAACCTACCAATCAGTAAGTTCCGATGAACACGCCACCACCTGCTCCGATCCGGAAGATCGCGGCCCGGTCCGCCGGCTTCGGCCCCCATCCGCGGCGCGACGGGATAACGAGACGGTCTCGATGGCTCCGATCCGGAAACATGAGCTTGACTCAGCTCAGGGCCAGGCGTTTTCTTTTGACCCACCACGTTTGATCGTGGTGTTTTCTGATTGGTTTTGTTGCTTCTCGCCGATCGGCCCCCACCCTCAGGAGCCCCCTCCATGCACCTCCCCCTCCGTGGCCGCCTGGCCGCGATCGCCGCGCTGAGCCTGATCACCTCCGTCGGCCTGACCGCCTGCTCCACCGGACAGACGTCCTCGAACAGCGCGGACGCGCCCGTCGCCCCGGTGTCCGGCAAGGTGACGATCACCTACCTGCAGAAGCAGGGCGACCAGCAGTACTTCGTGGACGAGGCCGCGGGCGCCAAGGCCAAGGCCGCCGAGCTCGGCGCCGAGCTGAAGGTGGTGAACCTGGGCAACGACGCCAACAAGACGGTCGGAGAGGTGCAGGCCGCGATCGCGCAGAAGAGCAACGGCCTGATCATCGTGGTGCCCGACCCGGCGGTCGGCCCGCAGGTGGTCCAGACGGCCCGGGACGCGAAGGCCGCGCTGCTGACCTCCGACGACCAGGTCTGCACGAGCGGACCGGCCCCGGCCCAGTGCGCGGCGACCGACCTGGTGCCCCGGATCGGCTTCTCCGGTGCCCAGATGGGCGGTGAGGTCGGCAAGCGGGCCGCCGAGGAGTTCAAGAAGGCCGGCTGGAACGCGGCCGACACCCGGATCATCTCCGCCTGGAAGCAGGACGTCACCGTCTGCGGCGACCGCGTGAAGGCCGCCAAGGACGCCTTCGACCAGGCCGTGCCGGGCGTGCAGCTGATCGACGTCGCGACCGACAACACCCCGACCGGCGCGCAGGACAAGGTCGCCGCCACCATCACCGCCAACCCCGGGGTCAAGCACTGGGTGGCCTGGGGCTGCAACGACGAGAACGTCCAGGGCGCCGTCACCGCCCTGCAGAACGCCGGGATCAACCCCGACGACATCGACGGCGTCGGCCTGGGCGCCTACCTCGCGTGCAAGAACTGGGCCTCCGGCAAGCCCTCCGGGATGAAGGCCGCCCTGTTCATCAACGGCAAGGACGTCGGCGCCCTGTCCGTGCAGACCATGTACGACAAGCTCAAGAACGGCAAGGACTTCCCCAAGGAGGCCTTCGCCCCGACCACGATGGTCGACGCCGCCACCTGGCAGTCCGCGGGCGTGTCCTGCAGCTGACGCCTCGCCGAGCCGCCGGTGGGGCGGGCGGGCACCGACCTGCCGAATCCGCCCGCCGCACCGGCGCGCTCCCGGAGACCGTACCGCGACCACCGGCACCGCCGACCGTGTGCACGGCTCCCCCAGACCGTACGCACCGCACTGCCAACGAGGCCCCGATGACCACACCCGCACCGTCACCCGTCCCGCCGGCGAGCGGCGCCCCCGGCCTGAGCGCCGAGGGCGTGTCCAAGCGCTTCGGCTCCGTCCGGGCCCTGGAGGACGTCACCCTCACCTTCCCGCCCGGCCGGGTCACCGCCCTGATGGGCGAGAACGGCGCCGGGAAGTCCACCCTGCTGCGCATCCTGACCGGCGACCACCGCCCCACCGAGGGGCGCGTGCTGCTGGACGGCGAGGCCGTGGACCTGCAGTCCCCCCAGGACGCCCGCCGCGCCGGGATCCGGATCATCCCGCAGGAACCCGAGATCATCCCGCACGTCCCGGTCGCCGAGAACGTCTACGCCGGCTCGCTGCCCCGCCGGGCCGGACGCCGCCTGGACCGCGCCGAGCTGCGCCGCCGCATCACCGCGGACCTGGCCCGCCTCGGCTTCGACAAGGTCCTCGACCCCGACCTGCTCGGGTCCGAACTCACCGCCGCGCAACGCCAGTTGGTCGAGATCATGCGGGCCCTGACCGGCGCCGTCCCGCCGCGGGCGATCGCCTTCGACGAGCCCACCTCCTCGCTCTCCGAGCACGAGGTCGAGGCCCTGTTCGCCCTGATCGGGCGGCTGCGCGACGAGGGCATCGCCGTCGTCTACGTCTCCCACCGGATGAAGGAGATCTTCCGGCTCGCCGACCGCATCGCCGTGCTGCGAGACGGCCGGGTCGCCGGGGTGGTCGAGGCCGCCGCCACCGACGAGAGCGAACTCGTCCGGCTCATGGTCGGCCGTGACCTGTCCTCGCTGTTCGTCCGCCAGCAGGTCGCCACCGACCGCGTCGTGCTGGACGTCCGCGACCTCACCACCGACGACGTGCACGGCGTCAGCCTGACCGTGCGGGCCGGCGAGGTCGTGGCGCTGGCCGGCCTGATCGGCGCCGGACGCTCCGAACTCGCCCTCGCCCTGGCCGGCGACGCCCCGATCCACTCCGGCACGGTGGCCCTCAACGGCGAGGTCCTGCGGCTGAAGGACCCGCGCGCCGCCATCGCCGCCGGCATCGGCCTGGCCCCCGAGGAGCGCAAGGCCCAGGCCCTGTTCCTGCAGCGCACGATCCGCGACAACACCTCGCTGGTCAGCCTGCGCCGGCTCAGCCGATGGCGGTTCGTCAAGCAGCGCCAGGAGAAGGCCCTCGCCCAGGAGTACGCCGACCGGCTGCGCGTGCGCGCGCCCTCCGTCGAGGCCGAGGTCCGCACCCTGTCCGGCGGCAACCAGCAGAAGGTCGTCCTCGCCCGCTGGCTCGCCCGCAAGCCCGACCTGCTGATCCTCGACGAACCCACCCGGGGCGTCGACATCGGCGCCAAGGCCGAGATCTACCAGATCATCGCCGACCTCGCCCGCGAGGGCACCGCCGTCCTGGTCATCTCCTCCGAACTGCCCGAAGTCCTCGGCCTCGCCGACCGGGTCGTGGTGATGCAGAACGGCCGCACGACCGGCGAGCTGACCCGTGACCGGGCGACGGAGGAGGCCGTCCTCGCCCTCGCCATGGCCGACGACCTCGCCACCACCACCACCGCCCAGACCGGAGAGACCCAGTGAACGAGCGCAGCGAGCGAACCATCGAAAGGCGCGCGTGGGCAAGTGCCCCTGCCGAGCGCAGCGAGGTGGGCGCATGACCACCGCCACTCCCCCGACCGCCCCGGTGCCGGACGCCGGGGCCCTGCCCGTCCGGTCCGGCGGCCCGCGCGCCCTGCTCGCCGCGATCGGCGGCCAGAACCTCAGCCTGATCGGCGCCCTCGTCGCCGTCGTCGCCCTGTTCGGCTCGCTCAACCCCAACTTCGTCGGCTGGGACAACATCCAGGTCATCGCCGAGGCCGCCACCATCTCCGGCCTGCTGGCCGTCGTCCAGACCGTCGTGATCATCTGCGGCGGCCTCGACATCTCGGTCGGCTCCCAGGCCGGCCTGGCCTCCGTCACCAGCGCCATGGTCTTCACCTCCACCGGCGCCGACCCGTACCTCGGCATCGGCGCCGCGCTCGCCATCGGCGCCGGCATCGGCCTGTTCAACGGCGTCGTGATCGTCTACGGCCGGGTCAACCCGACCATCGCCACCCTCGCCGGACTGGCCGCCTACAAGGGCGTCGCCCAGCTCGTCTCGGACGGCCGCGCCCAGGGCTACGTGCTCAACGACCCGGTCTTCGTCTTCCTCAGCCGCGGCAGGATCGCCGGTCTGCCCACCATGGTCTGGCTGCTGATCCTCACCGCCGTCGCCGTGCACGCCCTGCTCACCTACACCGACATCGGCCGCAACATCTACGCGATCGGCGGCAACGACACCGCCGCCCGCCTGGCCGGCATCAACCTCAACAAGTACCTGATCGCCGCCTACGCCCTCTCCGGCACCGTCGCGGCCCTGGCCGGCGTGCTGCTCACCGCTCGCACCGGCAGCGGCCAGCCGGTCTCCGGCAGCGAGGGCCTGGAGCTGCAGTCGATCACCGCGGCCGCCCTCGGCGGCTGTGCCCTCAAGGGCGGCAAGGGCAGCATCGGCGGCACCCTGCTCGCCGTCGCGCTGCTCGGCGCACTGCAGAACGGCCTCACCGTCCAGGGCATCAACGCCTTCTGGCAGAACGTCGCCCAGGGCTCCCTGCTGGTCGCCGCCGTCGTCATCCAGCAGCGCCGCAACCGCGAGCGGGCGGTCGGACTGCCTGCCTGAGCCCGGTCTCCCGTGCGCCGGCGCCCCACCGCCCGGCGCGCGGGAAACCGGCCCCTGAGCGGGCCCGACGCGTGCGGCGCCGGGCCGGCTCCCCTTCGGGGTGCGCCCCGCGGGCTCCCGGACCGGGCGCCCCGGCGCCCACCCCCCATGACGTCCGCCCCGGCCGTCCCCTGACCGGACCCGCCGCACAGTGGCAGCGGGTCCGGACTCGGCCGGAGGCGGAACGAGCGGTCGGCCGCCGAGGGTCGGCCGGACCGCGACCGGAACCGCCGGTGCCGCCCCTGCAGGCGGCACCGGCGGTTGCGCGTCCTCCCGGTGCGGTGCGTCCGGGCCCCCGCCGTACCGGCCGACCGGTCGGGTCGGGGCCCGCCGGGGTCCTGGGATACTGGATCATGTCGCGGCCGACGGCTCCCCGGTCACCGACGCGAACGCTCCGGCGCCCGGCCCGGCCCTCGGCGGTGGCACCGGTACGTCCGGACCGCGGCAGGGTCGGCCTGCCGGAGGAAGCGGGAGCGGTCAGGCACCCGTTCGATCGAAAGGGCCTTCG
The DNA here is from genome assembly GCF_042677365.1 of Kitasatospora sp. NPDC127116. Taxonomy (NCBI): domain Bacteria; kingdom Bacillati; phylum Actinomycetota; class Actinomycetes; order Kitasatosporales; family Streptomycetaceae; genus Kitasatospora; species Kitasatospora sp. NPDC127116. The sequence continues at coordinate 48,482 of NZ_JBHXTL010000053.1, read as the reverse complement.
TGGCTGATCAGAGTTTGCTCGCCCCGCAGCGCCAGGCGCTGATCCTGGAGGCCATCCGCAAGGCCGGCGCGGTGCGCGTCGCCGAGCTGGTCGAGCAGTTCGGCGTGTCGGACATGACGATCCGCCGCGACCTGGACGCACTGGTGCGCCAGGGAGACGTGCAGAAGGTCCACGGCGGGGCCATCGCGGTGGGGACCGCCAGCACGGACGAACCCGGCTTCGACGTGAAGTCCGGGCTGGAGGAGGGCACCAAGGCCGCCCTGGCCGACGCCGCGGCGCAGCGGGTGGAACCGGGCAGCGTGGTGGCGCTGTCCGCCGGCACCACCACCTACGCGGTCGCCTCCCGGCTGCTGGAGGTCCCGGGGCTGACGGTCGTCACCAACTCCCTGCGGATCGCGGACCTGCTGTGGGCAGCGGAAAGCGACGGAGCGGAGACCGTTCCGTCGCTGCTGTTGACCGGTGGGGCGCCGACCCGCTCCGCGGCCCTGGTGGGCTCCCTCGCGGACCAGACGATCCGCACGCTCCACGTGGACCTGCTCATCCTCGGCGTGCACGGCGTCAGTGAGCAGGCCGGACTCACCACCCCCAACCTCGCCGAGGCGCAGACCAATCGGGCCCTGATCGCCTCGGCCCGCCGCACCGTCGTGGTCGCCGACCACACCAAGTGGGGCGTCGTCGGCCTGAGCAGCTTCGCGACCCTGACGGAGGTCGACTGCTTCATCACCGACGACGCCCTCCCCGCGGCGGCCCGCAGCGCGCTCGCCGAGGCGGTCGGCGAACTCGTCGTGGTACCGGCCGCCGGCTGACCGGACGCTCCGGGCCCCGCCCGGTCAGGCCAGTCGACGCGCCCCCGCCGAGGGGACGGCGGTGAAGGCGACGGGTGCGGCGAAGCCGGCGGAGCCGAAGGCCGACCGCACCGCGTCCGCGACCGCTGCCACGTCCGCCGCGGCCACCAGGGCGATGACGGAGCCGCCGAAGCCGCCGCCGGTCATCCGGGCGCCCAGCGCCCCGGCGGCCACGGCGGCCTCGACCGCGAGGTCCGTCTCGGGGCAGGAGACCCGGAAGTCGTCGCGCAGCGAGGCGTGTCCGGCGGTCAGGACCGGCCCCAGTGCGGCGATCCGGCCGCCGTCCAGGTGCTCGATCGCCTCGGCCACCCGCCGGTTCTCGGTGACCACGTGCCGCACCAGCGGGGCGAGTTCCCCGGGGAGGCGCTCCAGGGCCGCGGTGAGGCCGGCGGCCGGCAGGTCGCGCAGCGCGGCCAGGCCGAGCAGGTCGGCGGCACGCTCGCAGCCGGCCCGCAGGGCGGCGTAGGCGCCGTCGCCGAGGTCGTGCTTGACCCGGGTGTCGATCACCAGCAGCCGGAAGCCGGCCGCCTCCAGGTCGAGCGGGACGTGGCGCCGCTCCAGCGTCCGGGTGTCGAGGAGCAGGGCGGCCCCGTCCGTGCAGCAGGCGGAGGCCATCTGGTCCATCACCCCGCAGGGCACGCCGACGAAGGCGTTCTCGGCCCGCTGGGCGACCAGGGCGAGGTCCGGCGCGGACAGGCCGAGCCCGTACAGGTCGTTCAGGGCGGCGGCCGTGGCGCACTCCAGGGCGGCGGAGGAGGAGAGCCCGGCGCCGGCCGGCACGTCGCTGTCGACGGAGAGGTCGGCGCCGCCGATCGCGTGTCCGGCCTCGGCGAGGGCCCAGAACACGCCGGCCGGGTAGGCGGCCCAGCTGGTGACGACCCCGGGGGCCAGGCCGTCGAGCGCGAGGTCGGTGATGGTGCCGTCGCCCTGGGTGCTGTGGAGCCGCACCCGGCCGTCCGCACGGCGGCGGGCGGTGACCCTGGTGGTGTGCGGGAGGGCGATGGGCAGGACGAAGCCGTCGTTGTAGTCGGTGTGCTCACCGATCAGGTTCACCCGGCCGGGCGCGGCCCACACGCCGCTCGGCCGGGCGCCGTGGACGGCCTCGAAGTCGGTGGCGGCCCGGTCGATCATCTGCTCGGCTCCCGTACGTCGTGCGTGTGCGTCGTGTCGGCTCCCGCCGGCGCTTCCATCGGCGGACGGGAGTTGATTTCGACATAATCAAACATCATCGGCCGCCACAGTCAACACCTGCGGATTTCTCATCGCGGCGCGGACCGGAAGCGGCGCCTGATGACCTGCCAGCAGGTCTACACCTGTTGACAAACGATCGGATATGTTTGATTCTGTTGGAGATCGGCACAGGCTGGCCGAACTCCCCCGCAGAAGGAGCACAGCGGTGCACAAGACCGCGACCAAGTTGGCCGACGGCCGCGAACTCGTCTACTACGACCAGGAGTTCGGCACGGCCCGGACCGCCGTGGACGAACGCCCGCTGGAACCCTCCGCGAGCCTCTCCGAGACCCGGCTCGACCCGGTGCTCGGCGAGTGGGTGACCGTCGCCGCCCACCGTCAGCAGCGGACCTACCACCCCCCGGCCGGCGAGTGCCCGCTCTGCCCCTCCCAGGACGGCCGGCTGAGCGAGGTCCCGGCGGCCGACTACCAGGTCGTGGTCTTCGAGAACCGCTTCCCCTCGCTCGCTCCGGACTCCGCCGCCCACGTCACCGCCCACGAGGACGACCCCCTGCGCACCCTGCGGCCGGGCACCGGCCGCTGTGAGGTGGTCTGCTTCGCCCCCGACCACGACGCCTCCTTCGCCGACCTGGACGAGGCCAGGGCCCGCCTGGTGCTGGACGCCTGGACCGACCGCACGGCCGAACTGTCGGCCCGGCCCGAGGTCCGGCAGGTGTACTGCTTCGAGAACCGCGGCGAGGAGATCGGCGTCACCCTGGCCCACCCGCACGGGCAGATCTACGCCTTCCCCTTCGTCCCCTCCCGCACCGCCCGGATGATCGGCCGCGCCGAGGCGTACCGGGCGAGCACCGGCCGGAACCTCTTCGAGGACCTCGTCGCCGCCGAACGGGCCGCCCCCGAGCGGCTGGTGCTCCGGGGCGAGCACTGGACGGCCTTCGTGCCCTTCGCCGCCCGCTGGCCGTACGAGGTCCACCTCTACCCCAACCGCCGGGTGCGCGACCTCACCGCGCTGGACGAGGCCGAGCGCGCCGAGTTCCCCGGCCTCTACCTCGACCTGCTGCGCCGCTTCGACCGGCTGTTCCCCGCTCCCGCCGGCGCCGCGCCGAACCGGACCCCGTACATCTCCGCCTGGCACCAGGCGCCGAAGGACGGCGGCGACGAACTCGCCCTGCACCTGGAGCTGTTCACCGTCCGGCGCGCTCCCGGCAAGCTCAAGTACCTGGCGGGCGTGGAATCCGGACTCGACGCCTTCGTCACCGACGTGAGCCCGGAGGCCGCCGCCGCGCGGCTGCGCGAGGCCGCGGCCGGCTGACCCGGCCCACAGGAGGACCCCGGCGCGGCCGTCGAACGAGCCGTGCCGGGGTCGGGGTCAAAATCGGGGCCGGGATCGGAATCGGGGCGAGGACGCGCCGCCGGCGGCTCGGGCCGACCGGCGGTCTCGTCGTCCGCGCGGGCCCCGACGTCCTCCCGGGTGCCGTGCGGTTCGTGCGTGCGGTCCGGTCCGACGGAAATGCCGGGCTCCCGGGGACAGCCCCGGGAGCCCGGCATCAGGACCGCCCCCGCGGGACCGCCCTGCGGGCCCGGGTCAGGAGATCGACCACCGCTGCAGCGGCGATCCGGTGTCCGGCTCCTGCGTCACCGCGGCGCCGTCGGCGCCGGAGGCGGTGGTGAGCAGCAGGCCGCTGTGGGCCGAGGTGACGGTGTACGAGCCGTCGGCCGTCAGCCGGACGTTCCAGTGCTGGTTGGCGCCGCCGCTGCACGGCCACTGGATCACCTGGGCGCCCGCGGCCGTGGAGCCGCCGCTGACGTCGGCGCACATCGACGAGAGGCCGTTGACCAGCTCGTACGAGCCGTCGGGCTGGGGGCGGAACTGCCAGAGCTGGTTGCTGCCGCCGGAGGCGGTCCAGGTGATGAGGGGGTTGCCGGCGGCGGTGCTGCTGTCGGCGTCGTCGAGGGCCTTGCCGCCCGTGGTCAGGGTGTGGTTGCCGCTGAGGTCCGGCTCGACGGTCCAGGTGAAGACGGCCGACGCGCTCGCGGTGCCCGAGGAGGCGGTGACGGTGACCTTCGAGACTCCGGGCCCGGTCGGGGTGCCGGTGATCAGACCCGAGGGGCTGAGGGAGAGCCCGGCGGGCAGCCCGGACCCCGTGAAGGTGAGCGGCTTGCCGGCGCTGTCGGTGGCGCCGAGCTGGACGGAGACGGCCTTGCCCGCGGTGCCGGCCTGGTCACCGGGGGCGGTGAGGACGACCGCCTCGGGGGCCGTGCCGGTCGGGGCGAGGGCGAGGGTCTGCTCGGCCGCCGTGCGGCCGCCGCCGACCGTGCCGCCGGTGGTGTCGCTCCAGGAGCGGGCGGGCACGGTCTCGGCGAGCCGGCCCGAGGTGCCGGACATGCCGATCACCAGGCCGCTGTAACGGTTCACCAGCTGGAACCGGCCCTTCCCGGCCTTGCTGGGGAGGATGAACCACTGCTGCCCGACGGTGGCGTTCCCGCCGGCGGCGCCGGTGGCGGTCAGCGCGGCGCCCCAGGCCCGGCCCGCCGTCGAGGTGGCGTCGACGCCCAGCAGCTGACCGGTGGCGGTGTTGACGATCCGGTAGGAGCCGTCGCCCTCGGCCAGGAACCGCCAGGACTCGCGGGCGGAGCCGGCCGCCTTGGCCGTGGAGGTGACGGCGGAGCCGCCGGCGCTCTGGGCGAGGACCCGGCCGTTGCCGCTCTGGATCCGGTAGGTCCTGGTCAGGTCGACCGGCGCGGCGGCCGGCGCGGAGGAGCCGACGGTCAGCTCGACGTACTGGCCCTCCGAGCCGGCGCAGCCGAAGGAGCAGTACTGCCGGAAGGTCTTCCCGACGATCGTGGAGCCGGTCAGACTGGCGCTGTCCAGGAACCAGCGGTACCAGGAGGCGGTGTGGTAGCTGCCGGTGTCGCCGAGCAGGGTCCACTTCTGGGTGGCCAGGTCCTTGGTGGCGTAGATCTGCTGCGGGGCGTTGCCGCTCTGGTCGACGGCCTGCGGAGTGCCGATGTAGAGGCCCAGATAGGCGTCGTAGCTGATGTTCATGACGAACAGCGGTGTGCTCGGGGCGAGCGTGCCGGCCGCGATCTGCTGGCTGACGGTGCCGGGGTTGGCGGGGTTGTACTCCTTGGCCGGCGGGAGGTACCCGGTGGGGTTGGCGCCGTCGGCGGGCACCATGTCGCTCTCCAGGCCTCCGGCCCCGGGCTGCGACCACGCGCCGTCGTACCACTTCTGCCAGCTGCCCGGCGCCATCTTGGCGGACATCGGGGCCCGCGCGACGTGCTGCTGGAACGCGCCCCAGCTGCCGCCCTTGTCGACGATCCGGGAGCCGTAGAAGACGTAGAAGTATCCGGAGGCGGTGTCCGCGAACAGCCGCTGGTCGCCGTCGCCGTAGGAGAAGGTCTGCTGCGGGAAGGCCGCGGTGTCGCCTCGCGTGGTGCTGTACGGCGAGGTGAGCACGTGGTCCCTGATGGTCCAGGTCCGGCCCTGGTCGGTGGAGACGGCGTAGTCGATCGCGTCGTAGTGCAGGCCGTCGCCGAAAGGCTGGGGGGTGAACTCGTTGTGCACCAGCCCGTACCAGGCCCCGCTGTCCGGGTCGACCCAGACCCCGGCCAGGTCGCAGTAGTTCCGCTGGGCGTAGTGCGAACCCTGCGGCGCGTAGCTGGACTGCCGTCCGGTGGGGCTGTTGTTGCAGCGTGCGGTGGTGTCGTCGTTGCGGTCCGACGGGTCGGCGGGGTTGACGGCGTCGCTGATCGCGGCGGACCTGGTGGCGCTGTCGAAGTCCCGGCCGGTGAAGAAGCTCCACTTCCGGGAGTCGTTCGCGCCGTACAGCGAGTGCGACTGCTGGAAGTAGAACGTACCGTCCTTGTCGATGTAGGGACTGGCCTGGGTGTCGTCGGGGTAGGCGTACGAGCCCGTCCGGCCGACCGAGACCGTGTACGTGGCGGGGGCCGGCTTGCCGGCGGCAGGTGTGTCGGCGGGCGCCGGGGTGGCGGCCAGGGTTCCGGCGCCGAGTGCCGCCAGGGCGGTGGCGGCGAGGACGCGGGTCCATCGGGTGCGTAGAGGTGGCACTGGTACTCCTCTTCCGTGGCGGGGCGCACGGTTGCGCCCCTGCTGTGGGGGGTGCGGAACGGGAGAGTGGTCCGGGGGAGGCGGGCGGTCAGCCGTCCGCCATGCGGAAGTCGTACTGCGGGGGCACCGGTGTGCCGGGGTGGACGGCGAGCCAGAGGGTGTCCAGGGAGAGCTCGCCCTCGCGCATGGTGTCGACCTGGATGCCCTCGGCCAGCAGCCGTCGGACCCGGTCGTCGTCGCCGCGGGCGTGCGCCGCCTCCGCCTCGGCCAGCCTGATCCGGCCGTGCGCCCGGTCGGCCGGGGAGAGCGCCTCGATCAGCGCGAGTGCCTCGGCGGGGCGCTCGGCGCGCCGCAGCGACTCCAGCGTCTCGATCGTCAACTCCCGCAGTTCCGGGCGGAGTCGGTGGGCCGAGAGCATGAGGTCGGCGGCCTCCCGCGCCTGCGGGGCGAGGAGGGCGAGCGCGCGCAGCGCCCAGGGCGAGGGCTGGACGGCGACGGAGTGCTCGAACGCCTCGCGGGCGGACTCCCGCTCCCCGTCGGCCAGGCGCAGCAGCCCGAGCTGGTACAGCGCGTGCCAGTCCGTGGCGTTCGCCTCCAGCGGCCGCCGCCAGTGCGCCCCGGTGACCGGCTCGGCCGGCGGGTCGCAGACCGGGAGCGTGCCGGTCTTCAGGAGCTGCCGCCAGGGTTCCTGGGCGGCCGCCGGCTCGCCGAAGGGCAGGGCGGGCGAGGCGGGCAGGGCGCCGGCCTCGATCTCCAGCGCGGCCCAGCCGCCGCCCTCGGACAGCACCTCCTCGGGCGTGCCGAACTCCCCGGCCCGGGCGTCGGCCCGCTCCAGCTCCAGCGGCGGGAGCAACCGGTCCAGCGCCTCGCCGGCGGCCTCCCGGGCAGCGTCCCAACTCCCGTGCACGGCCGTGGGATCGGCCTGCAGCAGCCCGTACGCCTCGGTCCACGACCAGGTGGCTCCGGCGGGCATCGGCAGATGCTCCAGCTGGGTGCGGGCCAGGCCCGCCTGGATCTCCAGGTAGGCGGAGTCCGGGCCGGAGAGCCACTCCTGCCAGTGCCTGCCGCCGGTGCCGGTGCCCCAGCAGAACAGCTTGCGGCCGCGCAGCCGGGCGGTGGAGGTCTGGACGAGCCCGGCGCCGGTGCCGTCCAGCGCGGCGATCCAGGGGCGTTCGCCGCCGGGGAGGTCGAGGAAGTAGTCCGCGGCCCGCGCCGCACGGCCGGGGTAGCTGCGGTCGGCGCCGTCGACCTCCGGGAAGGGCACCCGGCGCAGGTCGCTGACGTAGTCGCAGTGGAAGGCGTGGTCGGCCGGGCCGAGGACGCGCACGTCCCGGTCCTGGGGCACGGCGATGTTGGACCACCAGTAGACCGGCGTCTCGGTCGGCGCGGGGTTGTGCACGGCGATGCGGACGTAGAGCACCGGGGAGCCGGCGGGCAGCCAGGTGTCCATCCGCAGCACCAGGCGCCGCAGCCGCTCGAAGGCGTACATCCGCAGGCCCGGGGTGCCGTCGGGCGCGCTCACCCGGACGGCGTGCAGCGGCTCGCAGGTCAGCGGCCAGTGCCCGGTGGCGCCGAGGTTCCACTCCACCCCGCCGGCCAGCCAGGCGTCGCGCAGGGCGAGGTTGGCGGGCTGCAGGATCCGGTTGCGGTGCAGCAGCTCCCGCCCGGTGGAGCGGTGGACCAGGGACCACAGCCGCCCGCCGAGGGAGGGCAGGAAGGTCGCGGTGAGGGTCTCGTTCTCCAGCACCACGCACGGGAGTTCGCGCTCGGTGCGGACGCGGTCGTACCCGCCCTGCCGGGTGTACGGCAGCAGGGTGTCGGGCACCCCGTAGGCCAGGTTGCGGCGCATCTCGTCGTCGACCCCGGCGCCGGCGCCGGTCTGCCGGGGCAGGCCGTGCAGGATCGGCAGGGTGCCGCCGACCGGATCGGGGGTCCCGTGGATGCGGAGCGGGTCGGTGCGCAGGGTCGAGGTCACTTGCCGATCCCAACTGTCATGCCCTGGATGATCCGCGAGCCCATCCAGGAGAAGAGCGCGATCATCGGGGCGAGGATGATGCAGACCCCGGCGAACATCGTGCCGAAGTCCAGGCCGTTGAACTGCTGTGCCGCGACGAACGAGGAGAGCGCCACCGGGAGGGTGGTCGTCCCCTGGCTGTTCGTCAGGACGAGGGCGAACAGGGTCTCGTTCCAGGCGGTGATGAACTGCAGGAGGAAGGCGGTGACCAGCCCGCCCCGGGCGACCGGGAGCACCACCTGGACGAAGGTGCGCAGCGGGCCGGCGCCGTCCAGGACGGCGGCCTCCTCCAGCACGCCGGGGATGCCGCGGAAGAAGCCGGTCAGCAGGAAGACGGTGAACGGCATCGCCAGGCCGACGTAGACCAGGCCGAGGCCGAGGTCGCTGTCGGTCAGGTCCACCCGGGACAGGCCGATGAACAGCGGCACCACCAGGACCTGGCCGGGCACGCCGAGGCCCATGGCGAAGCTCATCGTCAGTGCCGAGGAGGTCCGCGAGCGGCGCCGGGCGAGGGCGTAGGCGCAGGGGGCGGCGAGGGCGACGGCGACCACGGAGGAGAGGCCGGCGGTGAGCACGCTGTTGAGGGCCGCCCGCGCGAAGCCGCCCTCGTCGAGCGCGGTGGTGTAGTTGCCGGTGTCCGGGCTGGTCGGCAGGCCGAAGCCGTGCCGCAGGATGTCGGGGCCGCTGCGCAGCGAGGTCAGCAGGATCCACAGGACCAGCAGCAGGTCGGCGGCGACGACGATCCAGACGGCGGTCATGCCGATCCTGCTCGCGAGTCCGGTGGGTCGGTTACTGCGTCGCACGGGAGGGACCTTTCCGGTTGGGTGCGGGGAGCCGGGACGCGAGGGTCAGTTCTCGATCGGTTCGCGGCGCAGCAGGCGGCGCAGCACGACGGTGATCAGGGTGACCATGGCCAGGCTGACGATCGCGGCGGCGGTGGCCGTGCCCAGCCGGGGGACGGTGCCCTGCGGGAAGGCCTCGGCGTACACGTACACGGCGGTGTTCCAACTGCTCACCGGCGGATAGGCGTTGGTGCTTCCGCCGTAGAGCAGGATCAGCTCGAAGATCTTCACCGAGCTGACGGTCCACAGCACCGCGCAGACCGCGATGACGTCCCAGGCGCACGGCAGGGTGATGTGCCGGAAGCGCTGGAAGGCGCCGGCGCCGTCGAGTTCGGCCGCCTCGTAGAGGTAGTCGGGGATCTGGTCGACCGCCGCCATGATGATGGAGGTGTAGTAGCCGGTCGCCGTCCAGACCAGGGTGCCCAGGACCATCGGGAGCAGGTTGTCCGTCGACAGCCACTTGGGCGGTGTGGTCACCCCGAGGAGCTTCAGCGCCTGGTTGACGGGGCCGGTGGGCGAGAACAGGAACCCGGCGGCGATGCCGAAGACCATGCCGTTGACCAGCGAGGGGAAGAACAGCACCGACCGGGCGAACAGCCTGGCCCGCATCTCGCGCAGCACCAGGGTCAGCGCGAAGCTGAGCACGAAGGTGATCGTGCCTCCGACGACCATCAGTTCGAGCGTGTTGAACAGCGAGGTGCGGAACCTCGGGTCCTGGAACAGCAGGAGGTAGTTCCGCGGGCCGCGCCACTCCATCTCGCCCATGCCGTCCCACGCGTACAGGCTGGTCCACAGGGCGTAGCCGACCGGGGCGACGAACAGCACCGCGTACACGATCAGCGCGGGCGCGGTGAAGGGCCAGAACACCCGGCGGCGCTGGCGCTCCAGCGGGCCGACGCCGGAGCGGGCGGCGCGCTCGGACCGGCCCGGGGCGGCGTCCGTCCGGGGCGGGTTGTCAATCGTCGTCGCCACCGTCAGCCCTGGGTCTGCCAGTAGGTGACCTGGTCGGCCTTGCACTTGGCGACGAACCGGTCGGCCGTGGTCTTGCCGTGCCAGAAGTCCAGGTAGTTCTCGTTCAGGACCTTGGGCAGCCAGCTGCCGGCCACCCCGTCGAAGCCGAGGCGCACGGTCGGGGCCTCCAGGGCCTTCTGGACGTCGGCCAGTTCGGCGGGTGCCGGGATGTCGCTGCGCGGGGTGAGGTTGAGCGCGGTGGTGGAGATCCCGGACAGGTGCTTCTTCTGCAGGAAGAAGGCGATGAACTTCTGTGCGGCGGCGGCGTTCTTGGCCCGCTTGGGGATCGCGAAGCCGAACAAGCTAGCATCCGGGGTCTTCGCGGTGGGCGGCAGCATCGACGCCGTCCTCCAGCCGGCCGGGACCTGATTGGCCACCTCGGCGGTGACGTAGTTGCCGTCCATGTAGAAGGCGGCCTTGCCGCCCGCCCAGTTGGTCTCCTGCGCGGGGTACTTGGTGGCGTCGTAGCCCTCGATCAGGTGGCCGCCCTTCACCAGCTGCTCCACCTGCTGCGCCGCGGCGAGGACCGCCGGATCGTCCCAGGTCGCGCCGGACTTGTCGGCGGCGAGCTGCGCGACGTTCACCCCCGCCCCGTTGAGCAGGTAGTCGAAGTACAGCGCGTTGCTCCAGGGGTCCTCGCCCTCGGAGGCGATGCACGCCTTCCCGGCCGTCTTCAGCGCGTCGCAGACCTTGAGCAGTCCGGCCCAGTCGGTGGGCGGACTGGGCATGGCGGCGGCGATCGCCGGGTCGGCCGCGTTGTAGAACATGGCGTTGGTGACCACCTCGTACGGGATCACGTAGTGGTTGGAGCCGGACGGGTCCTTCGGCAGCATCTCGAAGTACTTGGCCGGGACGACCTGGGAGACCGGGACGTTCTCCTCGGGCACCTGCAGCTGCAGCACCGGCGAGAGGTCCAGTGCCTGGCCGGCCGCGGCGGTGGTGCCGTAGACCTTGTCGTCGGACTCGTCCCACAGGTCCGGGGCCCGGTTGGCGGCGATCGCCGGTCCGATCTTCTTGGCGATGTCCCGGCCCGCCCAGGTGACGTCCACCTTGGCGCCGGTGGTGGCGGTGAAGTCGTCGATCGCGGCCTTCAGCACCTTGGCCTGCGGCTCGTCGGCGCGCCACATCGACCAGTAGGTGAAGCTGCCGGCGGCCTTCGCGCCGCCCTCCGAGCCGCTGCCGCAGGCGCTCGCTCCGAGCGCGAGGGCGACGGCGGTGGCCGCCCCGATGATGCGGGCGGCGGGCATGGTCGTTCTCCCCATGGGTGGTTCCTCTCGGAGGCGCGAGATGCCGCGCGGACGTGTCGTCAGCCGGGGCCCGAGGACGGGGAGCGGCTGGATGGCTGGGACGATACGGTCGGGTTGACCGGTAAATCAAGAGTCCTTGCAAAAACCTGCTCCGGACTGCGGCGCTTCGACACCGATTGTGCAAGGGGCTCTCAAGTTGCGCACCGGAGCTGGGGTTTGATCTACCTTGACGCCCCTTCACCGGTGCCCTACCTTTCACCGAAAGCAAGTTGACCGGTAAAGCCGAAGGATCCAGTCATGGTGACGATGCAGGACGTGGCCGAGCGCGCCGGGGTCACGAAGCAGACCGTCTCCAACGTCATCCGGGGGCGGGGGGCCGTGAGCCCGGCGACCGCGGCCCGGGTGCGCGCCGCGATCGGGGAACTGGGGTACACCCCCAACCTGGTCGCGCGCTCCCTCGCCACCGGCGCCACCCGGACGGTGGGCCTGCTGGTCCCCACGGTGACGGGCTCCTTCTACCCCGACATCGTCGAGGAGGTCGAGGACGTCCTCGACGCGAACGGCTACCACCTGCTGCTCTGCACGACCCGGCTCGACGGCGAGCGCGCCAAGCGGCACCTGGCGAGCCTGACCAGCCGCTCGGTGGACGCGCTGCTGATCGCCGGCGACCGGGACCTGATCGACCACCTGCCGCTGCTGGCCGAGGCCTCCTTCCCGGTCGCCCTGTGCGCCTGGGAGACCGACGCCCCCGACCGCTTCCCCGTGGTCACCATCGACTACGAGCGGGCCGGCCACCTGGCCGGGCGCCACCTGCGCGAACTCGGGCACGAGCGCGTCGCGGTGCTCGCCAGCCCCGACCACGCCCCGCGGGTGGCGGGCTTCCGGCGCGCCTTCGCCGGCGACGGCCTGACCGTCCCCGACCACGCCGTCCACACCGCGCGCGAACCCACCCCCGCGGGCGGCTTCGCCGCGGCGACGGCGGCGCTCACCGCCGACCCGACGATCACCGCGCTCTTCGCCACCCACGACGTCCTCGCCCTGGGGGCGCTGGAGGCCGCCCGGGAAGCGGGCCGCTCCGTGCCCCACGACCTGTCGATCGTCGGGCACGACGACAACCCGGAGGTCGGCGTGGCCCGACCGGCGCTCACCAGCGTGGCCATCCCCAAGCGGGAGATGGCCCGGGAAGCGGTCGAACTGCTGCTGCGCGCCCTCACCCGCTCCGGCAGCCCGGCCAACTCGATCCAGCTGCTGCGCCCCGAGCTCGTCGTCCGCGACAGCACCGGCCCGGTCGGTGGCCGTTGAACCGGCCCGGCCCGGGGAGCCGCCCCCGGAGGCGAGCGCACCGCTCCCGTTCCGGGCGGTTCCACGCAGCTCCGCGCAAAGATCGTCCCTCGCACGAACGGCACTAGACTTCCGCCATGCTCAAAGCTGACCGCACCTCCCGGATCCTCACGCACCTCACCGAGACGGGCAGCGCCGACGTGCACGAGCTGGCCGGGCTCCTGCGGGTGTCGGCGGCCACCGTCCGCCGGGACCTGCAGGAACTCCACGACCAGGGCCTGCTGCACCGCACCCGCGGCGGGGCGGTCACCGGCGCCGTCAACCTCGAACTGCCGCTGCGCCACAAGCACGGCACGCGGCAGGCGGAGAAGCGCCGGATCGCCCTGGCGGCCGACCGGTTGGTGCCAGACGGCGCGGTGGTCGGCCTGACCGGCGGCACCACGACCAGCGAGCTGGCCCGCGTCCTGGCCGAACGCGGCGGGATCACCATCGTGACCAACGCCGTCAACATCGCGGCCGACCTGATCGTCCGGCCGGACATCCGCCTGGTGGTGGTCGGCGGCATCGCCCGGACCACCAGCTACGAACTGGTGGGGCCGGCCGCCGACCGGATGCTCGCCCAGTACCACCTCGACATCGCGTTCATCGGCGTGGACGGCCTGACCCCCCAGGAGGGCTGCACCACGCACGACGAGATGGAGGCCCAGACCGACCGCGCGTTCCTGCGCAGCAGCGCGCGGTCGGTCGTCCTCGCCGACAGCAGCAAGATCGGCCGGGTCACCTTCGCCCGGATCTGCCCGCTCTCCGAGGTCCACGACCTGGTCACCGACGCCGAGGTCACGGCGGAGCAGGAGGAGGCGATCGCCGCCGACGGGGTACGGGTCCTGCGCGCCTGACGCCGGGCCGCCGGCCCCACGGGCCCGGGTCCCGAAAGTCGGGAAGCCCGGAAGTCGCAGACCCCGGATCCCGCGGGCCCGGATCCCGCACCTCCTCACGCAACGCCCGGCCGGGCCTCCCGGCCGGGCGTTTCTGTCACCGCAACGGTTGACATGAACTCACTAACACAGGAAGCTCTTTCGCACCTGCGCAGAATCAGCGTGTATCAAGCATCTCCGATCACCCATCAAGCGCATACGAAGGCGGTAACTGCGGTGGACAAACGTGTGCCGGCCCTCCTCGCGGTGTGCGCCCTCGGCGCCCTCGCCCTCACCTCCTGCGGCAGCGGCAGTGGCGGCGGCACCGACGCCGACGGCAAGGTGACGCTCAAACTGGTCGCCGCCGACTACGGCGACAAGGAGTCCAACAGCTCCAAGGCCTACTGGAACGGCGTCGCCTCCGCCTTCACCGCCGCCAACCCCGACATCAGGGTCGACGTCCAGGTGGTGAACTGGAACGACATCGACCAGCAGGTCAAGACGATGATCCAGAGCGGCAACGTACCGGACGTCCTGCAGACCGGCGGCTACGCCGACAAGGTCGCCGACGACCTCCTCTACAAGGCGCAGGACGTCCTGTCGCCCGCCACCCGCAGCAACCTGATCGACAGCTTCGCCAAGGCCGGCGAGGTCAAGGGCGTGCAGTACGGCATACCGTTCGTCTCCTCCACCCGGCTCCTGTTCTACAACAAGGCGATCCTCCGGCAGGCCGGCATCACCCAACCCCCCGCCACCTGGGAGGAGTTGCGCAAGGACGCCGAGCAGATCAAGGCCGCGGCGCCCGGCGTCACCCCGTACGCGCTGCCGCTCGGCCCGGAGGAGGCCCAGGGCGAGAGCATGCTCTGGGAACTCGGCAACGGCGGCGGCCCCACCGACAAGGACGGCGGGTACACCCTCGACAGCCAGGCCGACATCGACACCTTCTCCTGGCTCAAGTCCAACCTCGTGGGCCCCGGCCTCACCTACCCCAACCCGGCCACCACCGACCGCAAGACCGCCTTCGCCGACTTCGCCGCGGGCAAGGCCGCCATGCTCAACGGCCACCCGTCACTGATCCGGATGGCCCAGGCGGGCAAGGTCGACTACGGAGTGGCCCCCGTCCCCGGCAAGGCGGGCCCGCTCACCAGCACCCTCGGCGTCGCGGACTGGACGATGGCCTTCAAGAAGAACGGCCACCGCGAGCAGATCAGGAAGTTCCTCGACTTCGCGTACACCGAGGAGAACATGCTCCGGTTCGACGAGACCTACAACCTGATGCCGGTCACCCAGGACACGCTGCGCGCGATGACCACCGGCGGCAAGCACCCGGACCTCGAACCGTTCTTCGCCCCGCTGCCGCACGCCGCCTTCTACCCGCTGGGCGACACCAGTTGGGACGTCGTCTCGGCCGAGCTCAAGAAGAGCGTCGGCAGCGCCGTCTCCGGCGACCCGGCCAAGGTGCTCGGCGACCTGCAGAAGAAGGCCCAGGACGCCGTCGCCAACAAGTGACCCCGCGGAAGGCACCCCAGTGACCTCCAGCTCCCCCGCCGCCGGGCCCCCCACGCTCCCCGGCTCCCCCACCGCCGGATCCCCCAGCGGCCCCGGCACCGCCGCCGGCTCCCCCACTCCGTCCGCGAGGCCGCCGTCCGCGAGGCCACCGCGCCGCGCCGCGCCGTCGGTCTCCCGCCCGGGCCGGCTCGGGCCGCTGCCCTGGATCGCCCCGGCCGTCCTGCTGATCCTCGCCGTCGTCCTGTGGCCCGTCTACGAGATGGTCCGCACCTCCTTCCTGCGCATCAGCACCAGCGGCTTCGTCCGGGGCCCGGCCGGCCTGGACAAGTACCGCAAGCTCTTCGGCGAGGCCGACCTCGGCCACGTGCTGCTCGCCACCGTGGTCTGGACGGCCGTCGTGGTCGGCCTGACCATGCTGCTCTCGCTCGGCCTGGCCCAGCTCTTCAACCAGCGCTTCCCCGGCCGCCGGTACGCCCGCTGGGCCCTGATCGTCCCCTGGGCCGCGTCGGTGCTGATGACCGCCATCGGCTTCCGGTGGATGCTCGACCGCACCGCCGGCGTGCTCAACACCGCCATGACCGACCTCGGCCTGATCGACGGCCCCCGGGACTGGCTCGGCACCCCCGCGACGGCCTGGCCCTGGATGGTGTTCGTCGCGGTCTTCGTCTCGCTGCCGTTCACCACCTACACCCTGCTCGCCGGCCTGCAGACCGTCCCCGCCGACGTGTACGAGGCGGCCCGGACGGACGGCGCCTCGCCCTGGCAGACCTACCGGCGGATCACCCTGCCGCTGCTGCGCCCGGCCTTCCTGGTCGGCGTCGTCATCAACCTGATCAACGTCTTCAACTCCTTCCCCGTCATCTGGGCCATGACCAGGGGCGGCCCGAGCAGCGACACGGCCACCACCACGGTGTTCATGTACCAGGTGAAGAGCACCGACATCGGCGAGTCCGCGGCCGTCTCGGTGGTCAACTTCGCGCTGGTGGTGCTGATGGTGCTGGCCTTCCTCAAGGTCAGCCGCTGGAACGGGGAGGAGAGTTGAGGGCGCGGCGCGGCCGTCGCCCGATCCGGCCGCGCACCGTCGTGCTCGCCGGCGTCGCCTGGCTGCTGGCGGCGGTCTTCCTGCTCCCGTACCTGGAGATGGTCGTCACGGCGCTGCGCCCGGCCGACGAGCTGCGCGACGCGGGCTACCTGCCGCACCACTTCGCCTGGTCCAACTTCGTCGGCGTCTGGCGCGACTCCACCCTCGGCGGCAACCTGAGGGTCACCCTGCTGGTCGCCGGCGGGTCCACCGTGCTGGCGCTGCTGGTCGCCCTGCCCGCCGCGTACTGCACCGCCCGGGTCCGGTACCGGGGCCGGCGGCTCTTCCTGCTGCTCGTCCTGGTCACCCAGATGTTCCAGCCGACCTCGCTGCTGGTAGGCCTCTACCGCGAGTTCTACCGGCTCGGCATGCTCAACTCGGTCTGGACGCTGATCCTCTGCAACGCCGCCTTCAACCTGGCCTTCGCGATCTGGATCCTCACCGCCTACATCTCGGCCATCCCGGTGGAACTGGAGGAGGCCGCGCTGCTCGACGGCCTCGGCCGGCTCGGGGCCCTGCGCCGGGTGGTCCTGCCGCTGGCCATGCCGGGCGTGGTCACCGCGGTGATCTTCACCTTCATCTCGGCCTGGAACGAGTTCGTGATGGGCCTGACCCTGTCCACCGAGCCGGGGAGCCAGCCGCTCACCGTCGGGATCAACAGCTTCATCGGCAACTACACCGTCGAGTGGAACTACCTGTTCGCCGGGTCGGTCGTCGCGATCGTGCCGGTCGTGGTGCTGTTCGCCCTGATCGAGCGGCACGTGGTCTCGGGACTGACCGCCGGATCGGTCAAGTAGCCGACCGCACCCACGGGTTGAAAGTCCGCCGCCTCTTCGAAGGAGCCCGCCGCATGGCCCCCGCCAGCCCCGACCCCGTCGGCACCCCCGACCCCGCAGGCACCGCAGGCACCGCAGGCACCGCAGGCACCGCAGGCACCGCAGGCACCGCAGGCACGCCCTCCCGCACCGCCGCCGAGATCGCCTCGCAGCCCGACTGCTGGCGCCGCGCCGCCGACTCCCTGCCGCGGCACGCCCCCGCCCTGCCCCGCCGGGGCGAGCGGATCGCCGTCGTCGGCTGCGGCACCTCCTGGTTCATGGCCCAGGCCTACGCGGCCCTGCGCGAGGGCGGCGGCCACGGGACCACGGACGCCTTCGCCGCCTCGGAGTTCCCGCCCGGGCGCGCCTACGACCGGATCCTGGCCATCTGCCGCTCCGGCACCACCACCGAGGTGCTCGACCTGCTCGGCCGGGCCCGTACGGCCGGGGTGCCCACCAGCACCGTCACCGCCGATCCCGCCACCCCGGTCGCGGCGCTCGCCGACGCCGTCGCCGTCCTGGATTTCGCCGACGAGCGGTCCGTCGTGCAGACCCGCTTCGCCACCAGCGTGCTCGCCCTGCTGCGCGCCCACCTGGAAGCCGAGGGCGCGCTTCCGGCCGGAGTCCACCCGCTGTCCCGCGCGGTCCGGGACGCCGAACGGGCCGTCGCGGTGCCGCTGTCCGCCGAACTGCGCGACGCCGGGCAGTTCACCTTCCTCGGGCGCGGCTGGACGTACGGGCTGGCGCTGGAGGCCGGGCTGAAGCTGCGCGAGGCGGCGGGTGCCTGGACCGAGGCGTACCCGGCGATGGAGTACCGGCACGGGCCGATCAGCATCGCCGAACCGGGCCGGGTGGCCTGGGTGTTCGGCGCGCCGCCCGCCGGGCTCGCCGAGGACATCACCCGGGCCGGCGCCCTCCTGGTCGCCGGATCCGGTGGAACGGACGGCGACCTGGACCCGCTGGCCGACCTCGTCCGGGCCCAGCGGCTGGCCGTCGCGGTGGCCGAGTCGCGGGGCTGCGACCCGGACCGGCCGCGGCACCTCACCCGGTCCGTCGTCCTCGGGGACCGGCACCGTCCCTGACCGGCGCCGTTCGCCCTCTCACCACCGCGTGCCCCGTCACCTCCGCACCTCCTCGCCCGCCCGGGCGCGTCCGGCCCGGGCGCGTCCGGCAGGTCCTGACCGCCCACCTCTTCAACGTCGAACGGAGACACCACCGTGCGCCTACTCCGGCCCCACCTCCGCCGGGCCGCCCTCACCGCGGCCCTGGCCGTCCTCCCCGCCCTGGCCGGGCCCGTCCTGCCCGCCCGGGCCGCGACCCCCGGCTCCGCCGTCCTCGACCAGGGCCACCAGAGCGTCACCTGGCAGAGCCCGCAGTACGCCAAGGGCACCCTCGGCGACCCCGGCAGCTGCCCCCCGGCCGCGCAGGACCCGGGCGGCACGGTCTGCGACCACTTCGACCTCACCGTGAACGTGCCGGCCGGCTACTGGGACGACAATCCGGAGGGCGGCGTCCCGGTGTCCGTCCGCTGGCAGAACCCCACCGACGACTTCGACCTCTACATCTACGACGCCACCGGCAAGCAGGTGGCCAGCAGCGCGGGCACCGCCGACCCGGAGGCCACGGTGATCCCGAAGGCCTCGGGCACCTACCGCGTCCTGGTGGTCCCCTACGACGTCCACGGCGGCTCCTACACCGGCACCGCCTACCTGCCGCAGACCGCCGACGCCGGCGACCTGACCGGCTTCGGCGGCTCCCAGGGCAGCTACGACATCTCCGCGGGCACCCTGAAGGCCCGGGTCGACTTCCTCGCCGACGACCAGCTGCGCCTGCGCGCCGCCCCGGACGGCGTCCTCACCGATCCGGCGGGCAGCACGATCGTCCGCACGCAGCCCGAGCCGCAGCGCGACACCAGCACCTTCGACGCCGGGGCGTACTACGGCATCCGCTCCAAGGGCCTGGTCCTGCGGGTCTACAAGCACCCGCTGCGGTTCGGCCTGTACAAGGCGGACGACCGCACCGCCCTCTGGCAGGAGAGCGCTCCACTGCGCTGGAGCACCGGCGGACTGCGGCAGAGCCTGGTGCGCGGCGCGGACGAGCAGTTCTTCGGCGGCGGCGAGCAGAACGGCTCCTTCTCGCACCGCGACCGGACCGTCCACGTCGCCAACAGCACCGACTGGAACGAGGGCGGCTGGAACAACTCCCAGCCGTTCTACGTGTCCTCCGCCGGCTACGGCGTCTTCCGCAACACCTTCACGCCCGGGATCTACGACTTCGGCTCGCCCGTCCGCACCGGGCAGCAGGAACGCCGCCTGGACGCCTACTACTTCACCGGTGACGTCAAGGCGGTGATCGGCCGGTACACCGACCTGGTCGGCAAGCCCTTCATGCCGCCCGTCTACGGGCTGGAGCCCGGCGACTCCGACTGCTACCTGCACAACGCCAACCGCGGCGAGCGCCACACCCTGGACGCGCTGAAGGTCGCCGACGGCTACGTGGACAACCAGATGCCGCTGGGCTGGATGCTGGTCAACGACGGCTACGGCTGCGGCTACGAGAGCCTGCCGCAGACCGGCACGGGCCTGCGCAAGGACCACGCCCAGCTCGGTCTGTGGACCCAGAACGGCCTGCCCAACCAGGCCGAGGAGGTCAAGGCCGGCGTGCGGGTGCGCAAGCTCGACGTGGCCTGGGTCGGCAACGGCTACGACTTCGCGCTGAACGCCTGCGACCAGGCCAAGGCCGGCATCGAGGACAACAGCGACGCCCGCGGCTTCGTCTGGCTGCCGGTCTCCTGGGCCGGCGCGCAGCGCTGCGGCGTGCTGTGGAGCGGTGACCAGAGCCTGTCCTGGGACTACATCCGCTGGCAGATCCCGACCTATGCCGGCGCCACCATGTCCGGCATCGCCTACAACACCGGCGACGTCGGTTCGATCTACCGCCGGGACCCCAAGATGTACGCCCGCGACCTGCAGTGGAAGGCCTTCCTCCCGGCGATCATGACCATGGACGGCTGGGCCCGGGACATGACGGGCAAGCAGCAGCGGGACCAGCAGCCCTGGCTGGACGGCGAGCCCTACACCTCGATCAACCGCAAGTACCTGCAGCTCAAGGAACGGCTGCTGCCGTACATGTACACCCTCTCCGCGGAGGCCACCCGCACCGGCGTCGGCGCGGTCCGCCCGCTGGCCCTGGAGTACCCGCACGACCCGAACGCCCTCGGCCCGAACGCCAAGTACGAGTTCCTGGCCGGGCCCGACTTCCTGGTCGCGCCGGTCTACTCGGACACCACCGTGCGCGACGGCATCTACCTGCCCGAGGGCACCTGGACCGACTACTGGACCGGCCGCACCTACCAGGGCCCGACCACGGTCAACGGCTACTCCGCCCCGCTCGACACGCTGCCGCTGTTCGTCCGCGGCGGCGCGATCGTCCCGATGTGGCCCAAGGGCACGCTGTCCTGGGAGAACCGGGACCGCTCCGAGCTCGACTACGACCTCTACCCGCAGGCCGCGGGCGACTCCTCCTACACCCTGTACGAGGACGACGGCGTCACCCGGCAGTTCAACGCCGGCTCCTCGGCCACCCAGCGGGTGGACGTGCACAGCAACCGCGCCGTGACCAACGTCCGCATCGGCGCCAGCGAGGGCGACTACGCCGGCAAGCCGGCCCAGCGGTCGTACCGCCTCACCGTGCACGGCCGCCCCGCCCCGCGCCTGGTGGCCGGCGACGCGGGCCCGCTGCCCCGGCTGGACTCGGCGGCCGCGCTCGACGCGGCCGGCTCGGGCTGGTACTACGACGCCGCGACCGGGGTGACGACGGTCCGGACGCCGTCCGTCCCCACCGGCGACGGCTTCTCGCTCAACCTGGTCCACGGCGGCAACTGACCGCCCGACGGCGAGGGGCTTCCACCCCGGTACGGCAAAAGGGGCCCGCACCGTGCGCGACGCACGGTACGGGCCCCTTTTTCTGCCGGGCGAAAGCCGGAGCAGAGGACTACAGCGGGCGGATGTTCTCGGCCTGCGGGCCCTTCTGGCCCTGCGTGACGTCGAACTCGACCTTCTGGCCCTCAACGAGCTCACGGAAGCCCTGGGCAACGATGTTCGAGTAGTGGGCGAACACGTCCGCGCCGCCACCCTCCTGCGCGATGAAGCCGAAGCCCTTTTCCGCGTTGAACCACTTCACGGTGCCAGTAGCCATGAGAAATCTCCTTCGAGAGACTGTCCGAAGCCTGCACCATGCAGACTTTCGAGTCGCCGCGATGAGAACCCTCCGGGAAAGAGCCGGAAAACAAAAAATGCGCCTGCGAAGAGCAGGCGCACACAAAGTTCATGGGAACCACAACTGCAACTAAAACAACCGTAGCAGACTTCGGGCCGCCGCGGCGGATAACCACGCGAATATTTTCGCCTCACCCTTCCGGGCGTGCCCCTCACCCCCAGGGGGACCGCAACAACCGGTTGCCACGGGGAGATTGGGGGCGCCCCGCCCCGCCCCGGCCCGGTCGCGACTTTCGCCACGCCGGGAGGACGGGCCGCCCCGAGGATGACCGGCAACGGATTCACCCCCGCCGGGACGGCCCGTTCCCTCGATTTTCGGAGCATACTGACCAGGATGACGAAATCACCGGCAGTCCGACGCCCTCTGCCCACCAGTCCCTTCAAGCCCCGGCCCGAAGCACCGCCCAAACACTTCGCGGTCGGCGACCGCATCAGCCACGACAAGTACGGTCTCGGCCGCGTCATCGCGGTGGAGGACGGGGCCTACCCCGCGGTCCTCGTCGACTTCGGCACCCGACAGGAGCGGATCACCCCGCCGTACGCCGCCATGTACACCCTCTGACCGACACACCGGCGGCGATGCCGTCACCGCCCCGGGGTGCGGTCCGGACCCCGACGGCGCAGCCGACGGTGCCCGGTCTCCGGGCCGCCACTGTGCACACCGCGGGGGCCGATCCGTCGGGCCGTGCCGGGACTCCGGCACGGCCCCGTACGCGCGCCCGCCGGCCCGCCCCCGCATCACCGTCGTCACCGACCGCATGCCGGTGGCGACGGCCACCGGGTCGCCCGGGGCCGGAACCTCCTCCCCCTCCTCCACGCCGGCGCCGCTCCCGTTTTCACGCGCCCGGCGCCACCCACTCGTCATCCCCCCTGCGGCCCCCGGTCGGCCTCGCCCCTCCTGCCGGCCGCTCGCCCATGGACCCGGCCGCGGCAGGAGCCGGGTTCGCGATCCGGTTGCCATGGGTAGGCAGGTGAGCACCAGGAGTAGCCAGCGGTAACAGGAGGGAACCGGAATGAGCGGTCAGCCGGCAGGGACGACGGACGACGGCGGTGCCCGGGCCGCGGCACCGTACGACGAGGCCGATGTCATCTTCCACGGCGGGGAGATCGTGACGGTCGCCGCCGATGCCCAGGAGTCCGCTCCCGGCCCCGAGGCGGTGGCCGTCAAGGACGGTGTCATCGTCCACGTGGGTGACCACCGGGAGGCCGTCGACCGCTGGCAGGGGCCGCGAACACAGGTGCGCGACCTCGCCGGCCGCGCCCTGCTGCCCGGGTTCATCGACGCCCACGGGCACCTGGGCGGCATCGGCCTGCAGGCCACCCTCGCCAACCTGCTGGCCGATCCCGACGGCGACGTCACCGACATCGCCTCGCTCCAGGAGAAGCTGCGCGCGTGGGCGAAGACCCCGGTGGGCGCCTTCTCCCAGTGGATCATCGGGTTCGGCTACGACGACGCCATGCTCGCCGAGGGCCGGCACCCCACCCGCGAGGACCTCGACAAGGTGTCCACCACCCGGCCGGTGCTGGCCATCCACCAGTCCTTCCACCTCGGGGCGGTGAACAGCCGCGGCCTGCGGGAGCTGGGCTACACCAAGGCCAGCGCGGACCCGGACGGCGGCGTCATCCGCCGCCGGCCCGGCCCCGTGGCCCGGCCGTACGGCGAGCCCAACGGCGTCCTGGAGGAGACGGCCTTCAGCCCGGCCTCCGAAAAGGCCACCGAAGGGCTGCCGCTGACCGCACTGGCCGCCCTCTTCAGCAAGGGCGTGGCGTCGGCCGCGAGCTTCTGCTTCACGACCGTCCAGGAGGGCGGCGCCACGCTGAAGAACCTGAAGGCCCTGCGGGACGCCGCCGCCGTTGTGCCGTTCAAGATCGACGTCGTCGCCTACGCGCGGGCCGACGAGGCGACGGCCGCACCGGACCCGGACCCGGTCGGCGCGAGCCAGGAGTACCACCGGGGTGTGCGCGCGGCCGGCGTGAAGATGTACCTGGACGGATCCCCGCAGGGCCGCACGGCCTGGCTCACCGAGCCCTACCAGGAGCGGCCGGAGGGCACCCCCGAGGGCTACCGCGGCTACCCCACCATCGAGGACCCCGAGGTCGTGCTCGACCAGGTGCGCACCGCGTACGCCAAGGGCTGGCAGGTGCTCGCCCACGTCAACGGGGACGCCGCGATCGACCAGTTCATCGAGGCGGTCGGCACCGCCGCCGGGGAGGCCGAATCCGGCGACCGGAGGACGGTGGCGATCCACGCCCAGACCGCCCGCGAGGAGCAGATCGAGGCCTTCGACCGCCTGGGCATCATCCCGTCCTTCTTCTCCATGCACACGTACTACTGGGGCGACTGGTACCGCAAGACCGTCCTCGGGCCGGAGCGGGCCGCCACCATCTCCCCCGCCCGCTGGGCCGTGGACCGGGGGATGATCTACACCTCGCACCACGACGCCCCGGTCGCCCTGCCCAACTCGATCGCCATCCTCTCCAGCCAGGTCACCCGCCGCACCCGCACCGACCAGGTCGTCCTCGGCCCCGAGCAGTGCGTGTCGGCCCTCGACGCGGTCAAGTCCATCACCATCAACGCCGCCCACCAGTACTTCGAACAGGACCGCAAGGGCAGCATCGAGGTCGGCAAGCTCGCCGACCTGGTGATCCTCTCCGCGAACCCGCTGACGGTCCCGCCGGAGGAGATCAAGGACATCAAGGTCGCCGAGACCATCAAGAAGGGCACCACCATCCACTCCGTCGCCGACGCGAACAGCGAAACGAACGCCGACGACCCCGTTGCCGGACTCGAAGTCCCCACCGACTACCAGTGGCACGGCTGCTGCTGACGGCGCATCCCGCGCCGCCGCCCCCGGACCTGCGGGCCCGGGGGCGGCAACGGGCGCGCCGTCGATCGCCGACACGCTCGCGACGGGCGGGGCTCGGTCCGGCACCGGGCCGGCCGCCGCTCCGGGCCGGTCAGCGGGCGAGTACCTGGCCGTCCTGGGGACGGTGATCCCGGGAGCGGCGCAGGTCGACGGCGACGTAGGTGCGTTGCAGCCAGCGGTCCGCCCCGTCGTAGCGGGGCCGGAACGCGGTACGGCCGTGGACGGTGACGCGGTTGTCGACGACGACCAGGTCACCGGGGGCCAGGCGCAGGGTGCGGGCGGTCTCCTCGCAGGCCCGGCCGAACTCGGCCAGCGCGGCGGTGGCCCGAGGGGTGAGCGGGGTGGTGACGAGCTGGGCCATGCGGATGTCGGGGTCCTCCGATGCGCCGAACAGCACCGGCCGGGGTTCGGCTCCGGCTCCGCTCGCGGCGTCCGGGCCGAAGGAGGGCGGTGGCGTGGTGATGAACTCCGGTGCGAACAGGGCCTCCCGGTCGGCCCGGGTGAGCAGCGGCAGCGCCTGGCGGATGCCGGCGACGCGCATCCCGGCCATCCGGTCGTGGTCGGCGCGCAGGCACAGGAAGACCACGTAGTCCGGCGGGTGGGGGTGGAAACCGTTCTCGGTGTGGAAGGACAGCGGCACCGATCCGGCGTTGCCGTGGAAGGCCTCCTGCCCGGGCACGGGCACCACGTCCTGCACGAGAGCGCCGGACTTCTCGGCCAGGTAGGCGAGCGGCTCGCCGAGCCCGCAGGCCACCATGGTGAGCAGCGCGGCGGGGACGGTGGCCCGGCGCTGGACCGAGCCGGGCACGGCCGGTGTCGGGGGCAGGGCCGCCTCGTCGACGGGCAGGCCGCCGATCACCAGGGTGCCGTGCGGGCCGGAGCTCCTGCGGAACCGGCGCACCGCACGGCGCAGCGGCAGCGGGAGCTCGTCCCAGGCGTCCCGGGCCCGGGCCACCCACTCGGGGCTGTCGACCCGGTCCTGCCCACCGGCGGACAGGGAGCGGGCCAGGCGCCGGCACGCGTCGGCATCGGCCGGATCCAGGTTCCAGTCCGCGGCGAGGGCGGTGTGGTGCGGGGTGCCGGGCATCGGGTCTCTCCTGCCGGGAGTGCGGACGGTGGACGGCCGGGCTCACGAGTGGCGCAGGCCGGCCACGGCGTCCGCGATGTAGTGGTCCCCGAAGCGGATCAGGGGGGCGTACTGGGCCGCGCGGCGGTGGCGCATGAGCCGTAGTTCGGCGACGGCGTTGTCGGGGCCCTCGGGCCGCTGGGCGATGGAACGGCGCAGGTGCACCAGCGAGTACGCGAGGGTGACGTGCCGTTCGGCGTCCACGAGGTCGGCTTCCAGGAGCGCGCCCCGCGCCTCGGCCAACTCGGGCGCGCGGGCCGCCAGTTGCTCGTAGGAGTCGGGGATCGCCGACAACAGGTCCTTCATCGCCGTCCGGAACAGCCTGTACCCGCGGTGCTGGCGCCCGCTGAGCGGGATGTCCGTCGACGGCGGCTCCATGGTCCGGCGGATCGCCGCCATGTAGTGGTCGGCCGGGATCGTGCCGGCGTGGTTCATGGCCGCGGGGAAGCCGCGCACGTACTCCGTCGCGTCCGCCAGCCGCCCCAGGGCGGCATCGCCGTCACCGTGCCGCAGGTGGCGGGTGGCGTCGGCCACGGCGACCGCGGCGCAGACGTTGAACAGGACATGGACCTGGTGCCCGACGAGCCACCGCGCGCTCCACGCGCTCTCCGGCGACGGCCGCGCACCGGGCTCGGGAACGACCACCGGCGGGACGGGGTCGTGGTCGGCGCCCGGCGCCACGCCGGTGAGGTCGAGCACCGACCGCCGCATCCCGGCCACCTCCAGCGCCAGGTCGGCACCCGACAGCGGAGCCTCGCAGAGGTCCTCCAGGCCGCGGTGGACGACCAGCAGCCCGTGCAGGGCAGCCTGCTGATCCGACAGCTCCACCTCACGCACCCGGAAGTACGACTGACTGGTCGACTCCGCCGGCACGTCCTCACCCGCCACGGCCGGAGCCAGAGCCGCCAGCGCGGCCACCGACTCGCCTGCCGCCGCGGCGGCCTGCCGCAGCGTGGCGGTCCGTTCGACGGGCCCGGCATGGGTCGCCACCCCGGCCAGCACCCGCGCGGCCCGCCTCGCCACGGCGGCGACCCGCGCACCCAGCGCCGGGACGGGCCGCCCGCCTCGGGGCTCACGGAAGACAGCGACAGGAGGATGACCGGCGACCGGCGATAAGCCCATGGTGGAAATATTTCGCCAGGAACACGCCACACGAAACCCTGGTCGGCGACACGGTTCCGGCCCCGGGGCGGCCGCGGGACCGCGGCCGCCCTTCCGGCGGTGCCCCGTCGGTCCGGGCCCGTGCCGGTGCGCCGCCCGTGCGGTGCCGTCCTCACCACCGGAACCGGCAGCGCCATGGGCAACCTGGCGGCGGCGTACCGCGCCAACACACCCCTGATCGTCACGTCCGGCCAGCAGCACCGGGAACGATCCGGGGCAGCGTCCCGTCCCTGGCCGCATGAAGGCCCACCACGACCGGCGGGACCGGCAGCCGCGAGTACGCCGGGGCGCTCTGGACCGGAAGGGCCGGCCGGCCGTGCGCCGGGAGGCAACCACGGATGCGCGCACAGTCCACCACCCCACCCCGATCCGGAATAGTTTCGGCCTCCCGCGCAGGCCGGGCGACCCCACGCGATCGTCGCGGGGCACCGAACTCCGGCCGCGACCCCAACCAGACGAGGGCCGGCACAGCGATGACCGATCTCCGCGACGGGCGACCGCACAGCACCCCGGACGACTTGTGGTGCCCCTTCCCCTCCCTGACGAACCCCCACGCCGAACAGGCCGACCGGCAGAGCCTGGCCTGGCTGGCGCGCCACCGGCTGCTGGACGGGCGCCTGCGGCAGTCCGACGGGATCGGGCGCCAGCGCAGCGGTCACCTGGCCGCACGGACCAACCCCGAGGTCTCCGCCGAGATGCTCCGTCTGCTGTCCGACTGGTACGTCTGGCTCTTCGCCTTCGACGACGGGTACTGCGAGGACCGCGAACACGGCCACCACCCCGGGCCGTTGGCCCGCACGACCGCTCTCCTCGCCCGGGTGATCGACCCCGAGCCGCCCGGCGAGGAGGTCTTCGGCGGCCGGCCGTCCGGACCGGCCGGCGCCTACGCGACGGCCCTGCGGGAGATCCGGGACCGGGTCGCCGCGCAGGCCTCACCGTCACAGCTGTTCCGGTGGGAGTGCACGGTCCGCGAGTACCTCTCCGCGCAGGTGTGGGAGGCCGCCAACCGCGAGGCGGGCACGGTGCCGGGCCTGTCCGAGTACGTGGCCATGCGCAGGCACGCCGGAGCCACGTACACCTGCCTCGCCCTGGTCGACTTCGCGGCCGGCCGCGAAGTCCCGGCCGCGGAGGCGGACGGCCCTTCGCTGCGCAGGCTCAGGGACCTCACGGCGAACCTGGTGAGCTGGGACAACGACCTGTACTCCCACGCCAAGGAGACCGCGGGCGGCCAGGGCCGCCACAACCTGGTCGAGGTCCTGGCCCGCCACCACCACTGTTCTCCGGCCGAGGCCCGACGGTCTGCCGTCGCCATGCGTGACGCCGAGATGCGCGCGTTCATCGGGCTGAGCCGAACCGTCCACGCGAACGGCGGCGACGCGGCCTCCGCGTACGCCCGGAGCCTGGGGCTGTGGCTGCGCGGACACATCGACTGGTCCCGCGGCAGCTCCCGGTTCGACGTGCCCGCCCCCACGGCGAGGCCCTGATGCGCGAGGACGACGCCCCGAACCTCGCGGTGCCGTGCGCGCCGGGCCGCCTGCCCCTGCTCGGACACCTGCTCCCACTGCTGACCGACCCCCTGCCCTTCCTCCAGTCGCTGGCCGACCACGGCCCGGTGGTGCGGATCCACCTGTGGCGCAGGCCGGTTCACGTCCTCACCGAACCGGAGCTGGTGCACCGGCTGCTCGTCGAGGACGCCGCGAAGACCGAGAAGGGCTTCGTCTTCGACAAGGCCCGCGGCGTGCTGGGCAACGGTTTGTTCATCTCCGAGGGCGCGTTCCACCTCCGCCAGCGGCGCCTGGTCCAGCCCGCCTTCCACCGCGACGGCATCCGCCGGTACGCCGCCCTGACCACGCGACTGGCCGCGGCCGCGGTGTCCCGCTGGGAGCCCGGGCGGGCGGCGCCGATCGAGCACCGGATGCACGATCTCGCCCGGGACATCGTGGTCGAGGCGCTGTTCGCCGCCCGCCTGAGCGACGCCCAGAAGGCCCGGATCGACCGGGCCGTGCCCGTGGTCCTCACCGGATTCGTCCAGCGGGCGCTCTACCCGTCGCCGCTGCTGGAGAAGCTGCCCGTACCGGCCAACCGGCGCTTCGACACCGCGGTCCGGGACCTGCGCACCGTCGTGGACGAGATCGTCGCCCGGGCCGCCCTCCGGCATCAGGGCCGGGACGACACGCTGCTGTCGCTGCTGCTGACCACCCGCGACGAGGAGACCGGACTCGCCATGGCACCGGTCCAGGTCCGGGACGAGGCGGTCTCGCTGCTCCTGGCCGGCACCGAGACGACCGCTACCACGCTCGCCTGGCTCTTCCACGAACTCGCCCGGCGCCAGGACCTGCAGGACGAGCTGAGCGAGGAGGTGCGCGCCGTCGCCGGCGACGGCGCCGTATCCCTGGAGGACCTGCCGCGCCTGGAACGCACCGGGCACGCGATCAGCGAGACCCTCCGGCTCCACACCCCCAACTGGATCCTGATGCGCCGGGCGGTGGCGCCGCTCCACTGCGGCGGCGCCCTCCTGGCCCCGGGGGCAGAGATCCTCTTCAGCCCGGCCGCCCTGCACCGCTCCCCGCAACTCCACCCCGACCCGTTGCGATTCGATCCCGAGCGCTGGCGCCGCCCAGGAAACCCTGCCCGCCCCGGGCTGTTCATCCCCTTCGGCGCCGGCCGCCACAAGTGCGTCGGCGAGTCCTTCGCCCGGGCCGAGATGCTCGTCATCGCCGCTACCGTCCTCGCCCGCCTGCGGCTCCGGACGGCGACGGCCGCCCCCGTCCGGGAGAGCGCCACGGCCGCCACTGTCCGCCCGCGCGGCCCGTTGCTCGTCGCCGAACCGCGGTGAGCGGCCGGGCGCACCGAAGTCGTCACCCCGCCGCTTGTCGACCGCGACAAATGTTTATTATTCAACTATAGTCAGGGATGCCGACCCGGCAATCCGACCGCACGAGGAGGAACCATGGAGCAGTCCGTCACCGACAACACCGAGAAGTCCCGGTTCGAGATCCAGGACGACGGCGAACTCGCCGGCTTCGCCGAGTACCACCGCTCCGGCAACGAGATCGCCTTCATCCACACCGAGATCGACCCCCGCTTCGAAGGCCGCGGCCTCGGCAGCCGGCTGGCCCGCGCCGCCCTGGACGCCGCACGCGACCAGCAGCTCGCCGTCCTGCCCTACTGCCCCTTCATCCGCGGCTGGATCACCAAGCACCCCGAGTACGCCGATCTCGTCCCCGCCACCCACCGCGCCCGGTTCGGCCTCTGAACCCCGAAGCCGAAGGCGCGCAGGCGTGACCGCCCCCCGGGGCAACGGCCCGTCCCCGGCGGAGAGTCCGCCGTCCGGGCCGTCCCCGGGCAGGGCGGTCGGACCCGTCGCGCGGCCCCGCCCGGGGTGCGGGGAACCCGAACCCCGGGCCGCCGCGGCGCCGCGCCGAACCGCCCCTCCGCCCGGTTGCGGACCTATGCTGATCCGGTGTCCTCGTCCGCCCAGGATCCCGCACCCACGACGTACTCCCACGCGACTCTGCCCGGGGCGCTGCCGGTGCTCGGGCACCTGCCCGCACTGGTGCGGGATCCGACGGGGTTCCTGGGGCGGCTGTCCCGGTACGGCGACCTGGTGGAGGTCCGGCTGGGACCGAACCGGATGGTGGTGCCCTGCCACCCGGAACTGCTGCGGCAGGTCTACGCGGACGACCGGACCTTCGACAAGGACGGCGCGATCTACCGGCGCTTCCGCCGGGTCCTCGGCAACGGGCTGGCCACCTGTGCGCACGCCGATCATCGACGCCAACGGCGGCTTCTGCAAGCGGAGTTCCGGCCCGAGCGGCTGGCCGGGTACGCCGCCGTGATGACCCGCGAGGCGGCGCAGCTGGCCGCCTCCTGGCGGGACGGCGAGGTGGTCGAGGTCTTTCCCGCGTGCTACCGGTTCACCCTGCGGGTGGTGGCGCGCAGCCTGTTGGGCACCGAGGCGCCGGACGCGCTGGCCGACCGTCTGCAGCACGCCTTCGAGACCGCGTTGGCCGGCGCGTTGCGGCGGGTGCTGATGCTGCCCGCGGGCCCCGGCCACCACGCGGCGGTGCGCACCCTGCGGCGGACGGTGGCCGAGCTCGTACGCGACCGCCGGGCCGACGGTACCGGGCACACCGATCTGCTGGCCGGGCTGCTGGCGGCCCGGGACGAGGACGGCTCCACGCTCTCCGACACCGAGCTGCACGACCAGGTGGTCACGCTGCTCCTGGCCGGCTCGGAGACCACCGCCTCCCAACTCTCCTGGACACTTGGCCTGCTGACGATGCATCCGCAGGTGCTGGGCACCCTGCGAGCGGAACTCGACGCGGTGCTGCCGGGCGGCCGCCCGGCCGAGTGGGCCGACCTGCCGTTCCTGCCCCGCACGGCCCGGGTACTGACCGAGGCGCTGCGTCTCCATCCCCCCGGCTGGGTGCTGTCGCGCACCTGTACCCGCGAGACCGACCTGGGAGGGCGCACCCTGCCGCGTGGCAGCCAGGTGCTGCTCAGCTCCTACGTGGCCCACCACAACCCGTCGATCTTCGCGGAACCCGCCCGTTTCGATCCGGACCGCTGGCTGCCCGAGCGGGCCGCCGCTCTGCCGCGCTGGGCCTTCGCCGGCTTCGCCAACGGGCCGCGGCAGTGCGTCGGCGCCGACTACGCGCGCGCCGAGGCGGCGATCGCGCTGGCCACCGTGCTGGGCCGCTGGCAGCCGGTCGCGGCGCCCGGGCCGGCCGACGCCCGCCCCGTGCGGCTGGCCACGGTGCTGCGGCCGCACCGGCTGCGGCTGCGCATGCTCAGCCGGTAGTCGGCAACCAGTAGCCGGTAGCGGGTAGCCGACGGCAGCAGTCAGGGGCGGTCCTTCTCCCCCGGCAGCGTTCCGTACGGGTTCTCGACCCGTGAACAGCGGACCGTCAACCCGTGCCCGCCACCCACTCGATCAGGTTGCGTTCACCGGCGGCGCGGGACAGCGGCCGGTGGAGTAAGGAAGTCTCAGGGCTCCCCTGCCCGGGGCACGCCGCGCGGCGACGGCCGGCCGTGGCGGCCCGAGACCGGATTGGTGGCATGACCGTTCAGGACACTCCGAGTGCCGGGACCGCCCGGCGCGGCGAATTCGCCGAGCTGTACCGGCGCGTGGCCGGGGCCGGTCTGCTGCGTCGGCGCCCGCTCTACTACGCGTGCCGGAGCGTGGGGCTGTTCGCCGCGCTGGCGGGGCTTCTCGCCTGGTTCGTCGCGCTCGGCGCGAGCTGGTGGCAGCTCGGCCTCGCGCCGCTGTTCGCCCTCGTACTGGGCCAGTTGGCGCTGCTCGGCCATGACGTCGCGCACCGCGCGGTGTTCGCCGACCGCCGGACGACCGACCTGGTGGGCATCGTGCTGGGGAACCTGGTGGTCGGCATGAGCTACGGCTGGTGGGTCGACGACCACAACCGGCACCACGCCCACCCGAACCACGAGGGCCGCGACCCGGCCGCCGATGCCATCCTCTTCGCCAGAACCGCCGAACAGGCCGACCGGGCACGGGGGTTGCGACGCCTCATGGCCCGGTACCAGGCGGAGCTGTTCTTCCCGCTGCTCTCCCTCCAGGCGCTCGGCCTGCTCGTCGCCACCGGCCTGACCCTCACCCGTGGCACCGTCCGCCACCCCGTCCTGGAACGCACCCTCGCCGCACTGCACTACGTCCTCGCGGCGGCCCTGACCGTCCTCGTGCTCGCTCCGCTCCAGGCGCTCGCCTTCACCGCGCTGTTCGGGGCGCTGCTCGGCGTCTACCTGGGCTGCATCTTCGCCCCCAACCACAAGGGCATGCCGTTGACCGGCCCCGGCGCGCAGCGCACCGACTTCCTCCGGCGGCAGGTGCTGCCCTCCCGCAATCTGCGGGCCGGCCGGTTCGTCCACTTCCTCTTCGGCGGGCTCGGCCACCAGATCGAGCACCACCTCTTCCCGGCCATGCCGGTGCCGGCGCTGCGCCCGGCCTCGCGCATCGTGCGCGCGTACTGCGCGGAGATCGGCGTGCCGTACGCCGAGGCGGGACTGACCGCCTGCTTCCGGGAGATCCTCCGGGACCTGCGCGCGGTCGGCCGGTCCGTCCCGGCCCGCCCCGAGGCCGTGGCGGCGGAGACCGCACCGGCCGCGGAGGCCGCCCGGTGAGCGGGGTCCTGCCCGGGCGGGCGGCGCCCGCCACGGACGGCCCGGCCGACGACGACGGGCCGCTGCGGGTGGTGATCGTCGCCGAGTCCTTCGCCCCGCAGCTCAACGGCGTGGCCCACAGCGTGCTCCGCACCGCCGAGCACCTCCTCGCCCGGGGGCACGTCCCGCTGGTGGTGGCACCGGCGGCGCAGCGGCGCGAGAACGAGGACTGCGGGGCGGCGTACGGCTACCGGGTGGTCCGCGTCCCGTCGGTCCCGCTGCCCGGCTACCCCGAGGTGCGGATCGCCCTCCCCGGGCGCCGGGTGGCCGACGCCGTCGAACGGCACCGCCCGCACGTGGTCCACTTGGCGAGCCCGTTCGCGCTCGGGGCCGCCGGCGCGGCGGCGGCCGGGCGCGCGGGCGTCCCCGCCGTCGCCGTCTACCAGACCGACCTCGCCGCCTACGCCCGGACCTACCTGCCCTTCGCGGGCGCGGCCGGAGCCCGGCTGGCCTGGCGCCGGCTGCGGCACATCCACACGGCGGCCGCGCGGACGCTGGCGCCGTCCAGGGCCTCGTTCGACGTCCTGACGGCCCACGGGATCCCCCGGGTCCACCTGTGGCCGCGCGGCGTCGACTGCGTGCGCTTCCATCCCGGCCACCGGGACGAGACCCTGCGCCGCCACCTCGGCCGGCCCGGTGAGGTGCTGGTCGGCTACGTCGGGCGGCTGGCACCGGAGAAGCAGGTCGAGCGGCTGGCCGAGACGTCCCGGCTCCCGGGCGTACGGCTGGTGGTGGTCGGCGACGGCCCGTGCCGCGCCCGGCTGGGTGCGGCACTGCCCGACGCGCTCTTCCTGGGCCGCCGCACCGGGCACGAACTCGCCCGGCTCTACGCCTCGTTCGACGTGTTCGCCCACCCCGGGCCGTTCGAGACCTTCGGCCAGACCCTCCAGGAGGCGATGGCCAGCGGCCTGCCCGTCGTCGCCCCGGCGGCCGGCGGACCGCTCGACCTGGTGCTCCCAGGGCGCACCGGCTTCCTCGTGCCGCCCGGCGCTGGCGGGGGCTTCCGGGAGGCGGTGGAGCGGCTCGCCCGCGACGCGGAACTGCGCCGAACGCTCGGCCGGGCCGGCCGGGCCTCGGTGGCGGAACGCAGCTGGGAGGCGGTCGGCGACCGGCTCCTCGACCACTACCGGCTCGCGGTGGCGGAGTCCTCCGCGGCACGGCGCGCGTGAGAGCGGGGAGCGAACCGTCATGAGCCGACCGCTCGCCGCCGAGTACGCACCCGGCGCCCGCCCGGACGCCGAGACCGCCGTTTTCCTGCACGGGCTGGGCGGCTGGACCCACAACTGGGCCGCCCTGATCGAGCGCCTCCGGCCGTCGGTGCACTGCCTGGCCCTCGACCTCCCGGGCTTCGGCCGCTCCGCTCCCCCGCCCGACGGCCTCGTCACCGTCCGGCGCCAGGCCGCGGCCGTCGCCCGCCACCTCGACCGCACCGGGCACCGCCGCGTCCACCTGGTCGGCAACTCCCTCGGCGGCCTGACCGCCCTCCACCTCGCCGCCCACCGCCCGGAGCTGGTCTCCACCCTGACCCTGGTCTCGCCGGTCCTGCCCGCCCTCCCGCCGCCCCAGGCCCTGCGGGTCTCCCTGCTGGGCTTGCCGGGCGCTCACCGCCTGTACGCCCGGCTGCTGTCCGCCCGGAGCCCCGACCGGCAGCTCGACGACCTCTACGGCCTGATCTACGCCGACCCGTCCCGCGTCGACGCCGAACAGCGGGCGACGGAGGCGCGCGAACGCCTGCGCCGCGCCGAACTCCCTTACGCCCAGCAGATGTTGGCGCAGGGCGTGCGCGCCGTCGTCCGATCCCACCTGCGCCCCGCCGGCGAGGCCTCGGCCTGGCACCAGGCCCACCGGGTCACCGCCCCCACCCTGCTCGTCTACGGCCGCGAGGACCGCCTCGTCCCCTTCCGTTCGGCGGCCCGGGCCTACGCCGCCTTCCGCGACGCCCGGCTCCTCACCCTGCCCGGCGTCGGCCACGTCGCCATGCAGGAACACCCCGGCGCGGTGGCCACGGCCTTCCGCGCCCTGCTCGCGGAGCCCCGTCGCACGCCCGGTGGGTGAACCGCCCGCCCCGGCCCCGCATCCTGAAGCCGCACCCCGTACGCGTACGTCCCGTAGCCTTTGCCTTCCATCGCGGGGACCCGCGGTGTCCGAAGGGGAGGGTCACATGAACTCACTTTTGTCGAAGGCTCGTTGGTTAGGTTCTCTGGCGGCGGGCGCGGCACTGCTGCTCGCCGGGTCCGGCTCCGCCGGCGCCGTCACCGGCACGTCCGGCGAGCCGGTCCCGGGGGTCCCGCGGACCGTCGAGCTGGACTCGTCACCCGCCTCGGTGGCGGTCGGCCCGGACGGGCGCAAGGCGTACGTCGCGGTGAAGGACAGCATCAACGGCGCCAAGGTGAAGGTGGTCGACACCCAGAGCGGGGCGATCACCGCGGTGATCACGCTGTCCACCGGGCTCGGGGCCGGTCCGGGACCGCTGGCCGTCAGCCCCGACGGCTCGCGCGTCTACGTGCTGTTCTCGACCGCCCGCAAGGCACCGCTGTCCAGCCTGGGCGCCATCGACACGGCCACCGACACCGTGGCCTCCAGCACGGAGGCACCGGACCAGCCGCGCCCCGACGGGACCCTCCCCGGGGCGCTCACCTCGCTGGCGGTCAGCGCGGACGGCGCCAGGGTCTACGTCGGCCAGGACGGACCGGCCCGCTACCACCGCCCGGCCGAGCCGAGCGCCCGGGTCCTGTCCTTCTCCCCGCAGCAGCAGGGCTTCACCGCCGCCGTGCCGGTCCCCGGCCGCTACCTGGGCTCGATCGTCACGCCTCCGGCCGGTGACGCCGCCTACGCCGCCACCGACGAGAACCTGGTCCGCCTGGACACCGGCACCGGGACCCCGACCGTCGCCGGTGCCATCGCCGCCCCGATCGGCTCCGTCCCGAGCCTGGCCCTCTCCCCGGACGGCACCCGGCTCTACGGCGTGGGGAACGACGGCACCGGCTACGCCGTCGACCTCGCCACCGACGCCCTCTCCACCCTGGACATCTCCCCGGGCCAGTGGCTGCAGAACCCGTCGGTGGGCGCGGACGGCACCCGGCTGTACATGGTCCAGCAGGACCTCACCAGCAGCGACGGCAAGGCCTCGGTCCTCGCCCTGGACACCGCGACCAACACCCTCGTCCCGACCGAGGGCATCACCGGCCTCAACTGGGTGACCGGCCTGGCCCTCGGGCCCGACGCCCACACCTTCTACCTCACCGTCAACTCCGGCCTGCAGATCGTCGGTTACTGAACGAACCCGCCCACCACGCCCAGCACCACCCCGCAGCGACGGCGGGGCGGAGGTCCGGACACCCGGCCCCGCCCCGCCGTCGCCTTTGCGCGGAGTGGTCCGAGGGCGACACGAGCCGCCGGGCACCACTCGGCGCAGCCGGGCGTCGCACAGCCGGCCGTCGGCGCCTCGCCCGCCAACATGTGACGCGACACATGTGTCGTGTAATATGTTCTCCATGAACACTGCAGCGAAGAATCCGACCCTCGTCTTCATCCCCTGCTTCTCCGGCGCCCCGTGGAGCGCCGAACAGCTCGCCCCCTACGGCGAGGCGCCCAAGCGCACGCTGCGCCTGCCCGAGGGCGTCGACAGCATCGAGCGCTACGCCGACCACGTCGAGAACGCGATCGCCGACCTCGACGACTACGTGCTGGTCG
The DNA here is from genome assembly GCF_042677365.1 of Kitasatospora sp. NPDC127116. Lineage (NCBI taxonomy): Bacteria > Bacillati > Actinomycetota > Actinomycetes > Kitasatosporales > Streptomycetaceae > Kitasatospora > Kitasatospora sp. NPDC127116. Next base: position 12,356 of record NZ_JBHXTL010000053.1, on the reverse strand, counting down.
GCGACTCGTTCGGCGCGAACATCGCGCTCGCCCTCGCCACCCGCCGCCCGCGGGGCCTGCGCGCCCTGGTCGTGTCCGGCGGATTCGCGGCCAACCCGATCGACTCGAAGCCCATGAAGGCACTGGCCCAGGCGATGGGCAAGGCGCCCGGCCCGCTCTACCGGCAGCTGACGCTGCGGTTCCACGCCCACCGCCTCGCCTCCCCGTTCGACGGCGAGGGCCAGGTGCCCTGGAGCGAGGCGCGCAGTCGCGAACTTTTCCTCGCCAACACCCCGGCCGCCTCCTTCGGTGCGCGCGTGTCGGCGGTCTTCACGGCCGACTACGTCGACGTGCTCGACCGGATCCAGGTCCCGACCCTGCTCCTGACCCCCTCGCACGACGTGCTGATCGGCGAGAACGCCTCGAAGGTCATGCTCGCGGGCATCCCCGACGCCCGGGAGGTCGTGCTGGCGCGCACCGGCCACATGTTCCGCTTCTCGCACCCGGTAACCTACGCCGCCGCGGTCGAGAACTTCCTCGCCGCCCCGTAGACCACCCGGAAGGACATCGATGCGCAAGGCCGAGCACCTGCGGTTCGCGATCCTGGCAGCCCAGCGCGAAGGCAACCGGCTGCTGATCCAGGCCCTCAAACCCCACGGCATCACCCCCTCGCAGGCCGAGGTGCTGCGCCTGCTCCAGCAGCACGGCACCCTGAGCCTCAACGGGCTCGGTCAGCTCCTGGTCTGCGAGAGCGGCACCAACCCGAGCCGGCTGGTCGAACGCGTCGTCGCGGCCGGACTGGTCGAGCGCCGCACCGACGCCGAGGACCGCCGCTACCTCCAGCTCAGCCTCACCCCCGAGGGCGAGCGCCTGGCCACCGCGGTCGCCGGGATCGAGGAGTTCCTCTACGCCTCGATGGACGCCGCCTGCGAGGGCCTGGACACCGACGCGATGCTCGCCTTCCTGCACAGCTTCATCGACCCCCTCCCCTCGGGCGAGGCCCTCAACAAACGCCTCGGGCTCGACCAGGGAGCACACGGAACCGTGGGCGACAGGCCCTCCGGGTGAGGCCCTGCCGCCGGCGACGGATCGGGTGCGGGTCGGCGCCCCACCAATGATGTAGCGCCGACCCGGCGAGGCACCCGGACCGGACGGCCCGGAGCCCGCGAGCCCGAACGCCTTCTCAGGTGAGCGAGAGGAGCACGACCGGTACCCCACTGGGGTGCGTCGAACCCCCGGCGGGCTCCACGGTGACGCCGATACCCGTCGCCCCGCCCAGTGGCCCGGACAGCACCAGCCCGCCGTCCCCACGGGACAGCAGCCCGGCCGATCGCATCGTCCCGGAGTCGTCGAACCACAGTTGGTACGTGGTGCCCTCGGCCGGGGTGGGCATGCCGGAAGCGAGGAAGGCGGCCTGACCGCGCTCGTGCGACCACACCACCGTCCCCACGCCGGTTCCGCCCGCCGCGGTTCCGGTGGCCGTGCGGGCGTCGGGCGCCGTCAGCAGACCCGTCAGCCGGTCCGCCCGCTGCTGGAGCGCGGCCGCCCGGGCGCGCGTGTCGCCGGCCTGCCGGTGCTGCTGGACGGCGAGGCCACCGGAGCCGACCGCGACGGCCAGGCAGGTGGCCAGCGCGAACTTCGTCCACCCGCCCGCCCGCCGGCCGGACCGGGAGCCCGCACCGGGCAGAGCGGCGGTCCGGGGCGCCTCCTGCCGCACGCCGGGCAGCGCGGCCATCACCCGGGCCTTGAGGGCCTCGGGTGGCACGACGGCCCGCGCGGCCCCGAGCCTGGCCAGGGTCGCGGCGAACTCGGCCACCTCCTGGGCGCAGGCCGGACAGTCGGCCAAGTGGCCTTCGAACTCCGCGCTTTCGGCGGGGGAGAGGGCGTGGACGGCGTAGGCGCCGGTCAGGGTGTGCAGGTCGGCGGCGGTCATGCTCCCACCCCCAGGCAGTCGCGCAGACGGATCAGCCCGTCACGCACGCGGGTCTTGATCGTGCCCAGCGGTGCGCCGACGACCTCGGCGACCTGGGGGTACGTGTAACCGCGGTAGTACGCCAGTGTCAACGATTCCCGCTGCAGTTCGGTGAGCGTCCTCATGCAGCGCCTGACCTGCTCGCGCTCCAGTCTGCCCTCGACCTGTTCGGCGACTTCGTCGAACACCGGGGTGTGGGAGGCTGCCGCGACGCGCTGATCGCGGTCGGCGGCGGCCTGCGCCGAGCGGACCCGGTCCACCGCGCGCCGGTGCGCGATGGTCAGCACCCACGGCATCACCTCACCGCGCTCGGCCCGGTAGCGGGCAGCGGTGCGCCACACCTCCAGCAGCACCTCCTGGGCGACCTCCTCGGACTGCGCGGGATCGCGCAGAACCCTGCGCACCAGCCCCAGCACCGGACCGGCCACCACGTCGTACAGCCGGGAGAACGCGTCCTGATCCCCGCGCGCGACGCGGGCGAGCAGTTCCGTCAGGTCCGGTACCGGCCGTCCGGGACCGGACAGGTGGACGACGGCGCTCATCCGTCCGTTCCTTCGCACTGGGCGGGCGTCGAGCCCGATCGGCGGACGGCAGACATCGAGGGCCTCCTCATGGTCCCGGCGGGACAGCGGTGCGGTCCCGGCCGGGCGGACAGTGCGGAACTCACATCCGCCCTTCGGAGCGGGCCCGCGCCCGGATTGGCCGAACCGCCTGCCGGTCCGTGCGTGCTGCGCCCACCGTCAATGCCGGATGCCGCCCGACCCGTTCGGGTGAGTCCGGCGCGGCGACCCATCCGCGGCCCCGGGCGCCTCGAACCCTCGGCGTGAGCAAGAATCCATCCGACGCTTCCGCGCCCCTCCGCGCCCGTCCCGACCGCCTCCGTCGCGTCGGCGTGGCAGCGGCGACCGGGCTGGCGGCCGCCTCGGCCGCACTCGGTGCGGGAGACCTGGCCACCGCCTTCACCGGGCCCGACACCGCGCCGGTCATCGCGGTGGGCTCCGCGGCCGTCGACCTGTCGCCGACCCCGCTCAAGGAATACGCCGTCCGCACCTTCGGCGCGTACGACAAGACGGTGCTGCTCGGCGGAATCCACCTGACGGCGGCCCTGCTCGCCGCCGGTGCCGGATGGCTGTCGGCTGGCCGCCCGAGGACCGGAGCGGGCGTCTTCGCGGCCTTCGGCGTGCTGGGTGCCTGGGCCGCGCTCTCCCGGCCGGGAGCGGGCGCGGCGGACGTCGTACCGGCCCTCGTGGCGGGCCTCGTCGGCGCGGCCACCGTCCTCGCCCTCTCACGCATGACGGGGTCGGCCCCGCAGCCGGTGAACACGGTCCCCACGATCGGACACCCCACCGGCGGGAGCGCCGGCCAGGAGCGGCGCACCGGGCCCGCGGGCACCACCCGCCGGGCCGTTCTCGCCGTCACCGGCGGGACGATAGCCGTCGGCGCGGTCGCGGTCACGGGAGGCAGGATCCTGACCGACCGCCTCTTCGACGTCGGCGCCGTCCGCGCGTCCGTCCGCATCCCGCCCGCCGTGGAACCGCTGCCGCCCCTGCCGTCCCCGGTCCGTCCGAAGGTCGCGGGCCTGCCCCCGTTCGTCACCTCGAACACGGACTTCTACCGGGTGGACACCGCGCTCGCACTCCCCCGTATCGACCCGCGGCGCTGGGCGCTGCGCATCCGGGGCCTGGTCGACCACCCGCTGTTGCTGACCTTCGACGACCTGCTGCACGAACCCCTGGAGGAGATGGACCACACGCTGTCCTGCGTCTCCAACGAGGTGGGCGGCCCCTACGTCGGCACCACCCGCTGGCTCGGCGCTTCCCTCCCCGCCCTGCTGCGCCGTGCCGGCGTGCACCGCGGCGCGGACCAGCTGGTCGGCCGCTCACAGGACGGCATGACCATCGGAACGCCGCTGGAATCGGTGCTCGACGGACGGCGCGCACTGCTGGCGGTCGCGATGAACGGCGAGGCCCTGCCCGTCGCCCACGGCTTCCCCTGCCGCAGCGTCGTCCCCGGCTTCTACGGCTACGCCTCCGCCACCAAGTGGCTCGTCGACCTGGACGTCACCACCTTCGCCGCATTCGATCCGTACTGGGTGCGCCGGGGCTGGGACCGCACCGGTGCGGTGCGCACCGCCTCGCGCATCGACGTCCCGGCCCCGTTCGCCCGCGTACCCGCCGGGGACGTCACGGTCGCCGGCACCGCGTGGGCGACCCACTGCGGCATCGCCGCGGTCGAAGTCCGGATCGACGGCGGCACCTGGCAGCAGGCGATGCTCGCCGCCGACGCCGGACCGGACCTGTGGCGGCAGTGGACCCACACCTGGCCCGGGGCCGCGCCCGGTACCCACCGGATCGAGGTCCGGGCGACCGATGCGACCGGCGCCGTCCAGACCGGGGACCGGGCCGCCCCCTACCCGTCCGGCGCCACCGGCTGGCACAGCACCGTCGTCACCGTCACCTGAGAGCCCCGGCCGACCCGCCCGGCCTCCACCAGACCACCTTCACGACCACCTTCACGTACCCGGCGCCGTCCGGGGCGGTCCGCCCGAGGGGCCGACCGCTGCACCCTCACAAGGAGATCACTGCGATGAACGCCACCACCCGCCGCCGCGACACCGTCACCGCCGTCCTCGCCGCGACCGCGCTCGCCTTCGGCCTCGGGGCCTGCGGCAGCGGCTCCGGATCGCCCTCCGCCTCCGTCTCCCCGTCGAAGGCCCCCGCCGCCGCGCCGGCGGCCGGTACCACCGCGTCGGCGGCCGGTGCCGCCATGGGCGACCGGCCGTTCGGCACCGCCTGTGCGGCCGTGCCCAAGGACGGTGCGGGCTCCTTCACCGGCATGGCCAAGGACCCGGTCGCCACCGCCGCCTCCAACAACCCGCTGCTGTCCACCCTGGTGACCGCCGTCAAGCAGGCGGGCCTCGTCGACACCCTCAACTCCGCGCAGAACATCACCGTCTTCGCGCCCACCAACGAGGCCTTCGACAAGATTCCCAAGGCCACCCTGGACGCCGCCCTCGCCGACAAGGACACGCTGACCAAGATCCTCACCCACCACGTCGTCCCCCAGCGCCTCGCCCCCACCGCCCTCGCCGGGGGCCACAAGACCCTGGAGACCCACGACCTCACGGTCACCGGCGCCGCACCCGACTTCACCGTCGACGGCGACGCCAAGGTCCTGTGCGGAAACGTCCAGACCGCCAACGCCACCGTCTACATCGTCGACACGGTCCTGATGCCCGCCTCCTGACCTACCGTTCGCGTCCCGCCGGCGGACCGCCCGATCGCGGGCCGCCGGCGGGCCCGGTGGACCCGATGGACCCGATGGACCCGATGGACTCCCCGCGGGACGGACCAGGGAAACCGGACCTGCCGGACCAGCACTCCCGGCCTTATTGCACAATGGTCGCAATTGCACATCGATCAGCAATAAGGGGTGCGCGTGATGCCGGACTCGCCGGTGGTGCTGGGGATCGAGTCCTCGTGCGACGAGACCGGCGCCGGTCTCGTCCGCGACGGGGTCCTGCTCGGACAGGCGGTCGCGTCGAGCATGGACGAGCACGCCCGCTACGGCGGGGTCGTACCGGAGATCGCCGCCCGCGCCCACGTCCACGCGATGGCCCCCGTGGTCCGCGAGGCCCTCGACCGGGCCGGACTCACCCTCGCCGACGTCGACGCGGTCGCCGTCACCGCCGGACCCGGCCTGTCCGGCCCGCTCCAGGTCGGAGTCGCGGCGGCCAAGAGCTACGCCTTCTCGCTCGGCGTCCCCCTCTACGGCGTCCACCACCTCGCCGGACACGTCGCCGCCGCCGCGCTGGACGGCGAACCCCTGCCGAACCCGTGCGTCGTGCTGATCGTCTCCGGCGGGCACACCTCCCTGCTGCTGGTGCGCGACCTCGCCCGCGACCCGATCGTCCACCTCGGCGACACCCTCGACGACGCCGCCGGCGAGTGCTTCGACAAGGTCGCCCGGATCCTCGGCCTGCCCTACCCCGGCGGGCCCGCCATCGACCGCGCCGCCCGCGACGGCGACCCGAACGCGGTACGCCTCCCCCGCCCGCTCAGCGGGCCCAACGACCCCCCGTACGCGTTCTCCTTCTCCGGCCTCAAGACCGCCGCCGCCCGCTGGGTCGAGGCCCGACGGGCGGCCGGCGCCGAACCGCACGTCCCGGACGCGGCCGCGGCGCTCCAGGAGGCCATCGCGGACACCCTCACCCGCAAGGCCGTCCGGGCCTGCACCGACCACGGGATCGACACCCTCGTCGTGGTCGGCGGGGTCGCCGCCAACTCCCGCATCCGCGCCCTGACCGAACAGCGGTGCGCCGCGGCCGGGATCACCCTGAGGGTGCCGCCGCTGCGCCTGTGCACCGACAACGGCGCGATGATCGCGGCCATCGGCGACCTCCTGGTCCGCTCGGGCGCGGCCCCCTCCCCGATGAACCTCTCGATCGACCCGTCCGCCCCCTTGGAGTACGCGGCGCTCGCCCCGCTCGCCCCGCTCGCCCCGGTCCGGGCCGCGTGACGGCCGTCCCGGCGCGGCGGCCGCACCGCGCCAGGGCCCATGGGTGGGCGTTCAGTGGCCATGACCGGTGCCGGCGGTCTCGCCTTAGGATGCGGGACATGGACAGGACCACGCTGCCGCACGGAGAGCTCATACCGATGACGACGAGGCGAACCCGCTGGCAGGAGGCGGGACAGAGCGGGAACTTCGGCAAGCGGTTCGCCGAGCTCATCTCCGCGGGCGAGGACGTCGACGGTGAGGCCCGGCTCGCCGACACGCTCCTGCCGCGCGGTGCCCGAGTGCTCGACGCCGGCGCCGGTATGGGGCGGGTGGCCGCCGCGCTCCTGCAGCGGGGGCACGACGTGGTCGCGATCGAGCCCGACGAGGCCCTGGTCCGGCAGGCTCGGGAGACCTACCCCGGGCTGCCGATCGAGGAACGCGACATCCTCGACCTCGGCCCCGACGACGGCCCGTTCGACCTGGTCGTCTGCGTGGGCAACGTCATCGTCTACCTGGCCGAGGGCACGGAACGCAGGGCACTGGTCGCGATGCGCGACGTGCTCGGCGAGAACGGCCGGATCCTGGTCGGCTTCCACCTGCAGGACCCGCCGCCGCACGCCCGGACCTACACGGTGGCGGAGTTCGAAGCGGACCTGACCGCCGCCGGACTGCGCGTCGACCTTCGGGCAGGCACCTATCAGCTGCACCCCGCGAACGACGCCTACGGCGTCTGGATCCTGAGCCGCGCCCAGAGTTGACCCCGCCTCCAGAGCCGGCGCTCTGTCGACGAACACCCTTCCGTGGAGCGGCGCGGCGCGGGGAGTTTTCGGAGCGCCGGCCCCTGGGCCCAGCGGCCCGCGTGAGCGACGTACGGCCCCAGGACCCGCCGGCCTCCTTCGTCGAGCCCGGCCGGGGCCTTCGAGCCCGCTGATAGGTTCCTGAGGTGAGCGAGCAACTGCCCGGCGGCGGCATCGAGCTGTCACCCGACGAGATCGAAGCCCTCGACGCCAGATGGTCGTCCTGCTGGACCCCGAGCGAGGTCGCGCACCGGTTGGCCGGGATCGGCACACCCTGGTACGTGGCCGCGGGCTGGGCGCTGGACCTGTTCCGCGGCAGGCGGACGCGCGCTCATGGAGACATCGAGATCGCGATTCCGGCCGCGGGCTTCCCCGAGATCCGCTCCCGTTTCCCCCGGTGTGTCTTCGACGCGGCAGGCAGCGGCCGGATCTGGGAGGACGCCGCACCGGAGGTGCTGGCCGCCGTGCACCAGACCTGGCTCCGCGACCCGGTCACCGGAAACTACCTGCTCGACGTGTTCCGCGAACCGCACGACGGCGACACCTGGATCTGCCGACGCGACGAGACGATCCGGCTTCCCTACCGCGACATCATCCTCCGCACCCGGGACGGCATCCCGTATCTGGCACCCGAACTGGTCCTGCTGTTCAAGGCCAAACACGTCCGCCGAAAGGATCAATCGGACTTCGACGCGACCGTCCCGCACATGACCCCGGCTCAGCGCGGGACCCTGACCGAGCTGCTCGCCCGCGTACACCCCGGGCATCCCTGGATCGCGGCCCTGTAGCCGACCCGCTACCGGTGGGCTCGCGTTCAACTGTCGCCGCACCGGTCGGCGGAGGATTGGACCCCGCCAACTGATCGCCCGCTGCCTGCTGCCCGGCGTCGGTGCCCCGCCCCCGTACGCCGTCCCCGGCTTCGACGCCGTCGGCGACGGACGGAACGGGCTCGACAGCCACGGCCACGGCGTCCGCGCGACCCGGTGCCGGGATCTGGACGCCGGGGAGCAGGCATCGGCGGGGCCTACCGCTCAGTTGGTCAACTCCCCTTCAGTGAACCGGCAGCCGCCTGCGCCACCGACTGCACCAGGGAGATGCCGGCCTCCTCGCTCCCGTTGCCGTCCGAGAGCACCGCGATCAGCAGTTCGTGTCCGTCGCACTCGACCATCCCGATGCTGTTGATCACCCACAGTTCGTCCGCATCCCGCGACAGCCAGCCGTTCTTCACCGCGTACGCGCCGCCGGTGGCCGCCACACTCACACCCCAGCGCTGGTCGCTCTCGACCTGGCCGAGCAGCCGCCGGATGTAGTCGCGCGAGGCGGACGAGAGGATCGAGTCGCCGGTGAAGACCTGGCGCAGCAGCCGCGTCTGGTCGGTGGCGGTGGTGGAGGTGAGGCCCCAGTAGCCGTCCGTGCCGGCCACGGTGGAGGTCAGCCCGAACCGTTCGTCGGCGGCGTCCAGACCGGCCTCCTGGCCTATCGCGTTCCACAGGGCCGTGGCCGAGTCGTTGTCGCTGTTCTCGATCATCGCGGCGGCGAGGCTCTGCTGCGCGTCGCTCAGCCCGGTGCCCCGGTCCTGGGCCTGGAGCAGCAGCGTGGCCAGGATGTCGACCTTGACGATGCTGGCGGTGGCGAAGGCGTGCCCGGACGCGCCGTAGGCGAGCGACTGCCCGGTGGCCAGGTCGGTGACCGAGACCGACACCGCGCCGTCGGCCTGCGCGGCGGCGCTGCGCAGAGCCGCGTCGGCGACCGGGGCGGGAGGGACGGTTTGACCGGCCCCGGTGCTCGCCGAGGGGGTCACGGGCGCCGAAGAGGTCGCCTGAGTTGAGGGGGTCACCGGCGCCGAGGAGGTCACCGAGCCGGACGGAGCCGAGTCGGCCTGGACGGACATGGGCGGCCCGCCGTCCGTTCCGCCCGAATGTCCCTGCAGCACCGCGAAGACGAGCCCGGCGGCTGCGAGGACGCTCACGGGTGCCAGCACCCTTGTCGGGGGGACGCTTCGCTTCGACATGCCGGATGACGCTAGAGCGCGCCGCTTTGAACAGCCTGAGGACAGGATGGACGTTTACTGACAGCTGATCCTCGCGTGCCGTCGGCCGGGTTCACCGGGTACGACGCGTCTCTCCGTGATCCGCCCGCGCCGCACCGGGTTCCGGTACCGGCCCTCAACTCAGCGGCCCGTGTAGGTGAACTCGTCGGCCCGGCCGGTGGCGGAGGCGATGTCACCGACCGTCACGGTGATGTCCACCGTCTGCTTGTCGTCGATCTGCGCCGGCGCGGTGGCGGTGAGCTGGGTGTCCGAGACCCAGGTGACCGACTTCGACGCCTGGTCCTTGAAGTTCACCCCGGCGTTCCTGGGGAAGCCCGAGCCGGTGATGGTGACCGTGGTCGTCTTCGCCGGCCCGCTGACCGGGTCGACCGCGGTGACAGCCAGTGGTGCCGGCCCGTCATAGGCGAACTGCCCCAGCGGCACGGCGGGCGACGTGCCGCGGACATTGGTGACCCGGACGTCCACGATGCCGACGCCGGGCGGCACCGTGGCGCTGATCCGGTTGCCGCCCGGGCTGATGACCAGGTCGGGGCACGGCACGGGACCGAAGTCGAGGACGCTGCCCGGGTCGAAGCCGTTGCCCTCGACGACGACCGTGGACCCGCCGGCCCCGAAGGTGGGACTGACGCCGGTCACCGTCGGCCCGGAAGGAGAGAGCTTGGAGGTCCCGAGCAGGCCGAGGTAGGTGTTGTTGGCGTGTTGGAACGCGACCTGCCCCATGAAGTCCGCCAGGGTGCTGTTGATCAGTGCCGGGTCGTGCGTCGAGTAGTCCCCGTCCGTCGGCAGCTGCTGCCGCACACCGGGCTGCACGTAGACGTTGCCCTTGCGGAGCCCGTTGAGCACGTCGAACAGGTGGTGCACGGTGCTGTTGCCCGCCGGGCCGGGTGCCGTGTACCACTTGTCCTGCTTCACCTCCTTCAGGCTGCTCCAGGCCAGCGGTACGGCGTCCCAGGCGTTGACGTGGTGGTTGTTGCTGAGCCATGGCAGCCCGTTGAGGTAGGTCGCGAAGCTCTGCAGCCCGGCGGTGGGGGCCGCGAAGGTCTCCAGCGCGAACTGCGGGACGTTCGTCCAGCTCCGCGCCTGCGTGTACAGGTAGGGGGCGAGCATGGTGGCGACGCAGCCGCCCAGGCTGTGGCCGGTCACGTAGACCGTCGGCCGCGGTGTCGTGGGCGCCGCCTGGACCAGGCCGGCCAGCGCCTTCGCCAGCGTGGTGCCCTGCTGGGCAAACGCGTCCTCCGGCACCGGCACACCCAGCACGTCCCCGGGCGGCGGCGGGATCGAGACCATGGTGGCGACCTGGGTGAACGCCGTCATGGCTCCCTTGGAGACGGCGACCGGCGTCGGCGAGCCGCTCGCGGTGAACGGGACCACGGTGCCGACGTCGAGGTCCTCCAGGATGTCGGTGATGTTGCCGATCGTGCCGCGCGCGACCACGGCGAAGAGGTTGGAGCCGTCGATGCTCCTGGCGATGTACGCCATGTTGGCGTCGTCCGGGCTCAGCGCGATCCAGGCCAGCTGCCAACTGGCCCTGGTCGCCAGCCAGATGGCGGCCAGCTGCTGCGAGATGCCGGCGGCCGCGCGCCACGTCTGCTGGTCCCTGGTCTCTCCCGACGGTCGAGGGGTCGCCGCGGTGGCCGCGAGCGCGGACAGCGTCATACAGACCTGGGACGGGGTCGGCGTGGCCATGATCACTCCTGGGGTGCTCACCGAATGGAAGACGGACCACCGTCGACCGTAGGCACCCCGCTTTCCGATCCGCGTGCCCGACGGATCGGACACCCGGGCGGGCGGCCGGATTCAGGCATGCGGCCCAACGCCGGGCCCATCGTGCAAGCGCAGAGGCCCCGCCCCCGCCGCCGCCGTCCTTGATCCCCGAGCCGCCCTCCCGGCCCCGGCCCCGGCCCCAAGCCACGGACCGCGCGCCGACGCCGCCGGTGGCACCGGCCGGCCGCTTGAGCGCCCTCGCGCTGTCACCCGGCCGGACGAGCACGCTCGCCCATGACCTGCGGCGAAGGGATAGTGACCTTGTCCGGCGGGCCGAGCGGGCGCGTGGCACCAGGCGACGAAGGCCTTGGGAACCCGCGGCCCGAAGCCGCCCGCGGCCGCCCTTCCGTCCGGCCTCTCACCGAGGGGAACACGGCTGCCATGACACCGACCCGGCAGGACGACGAGGACGACGACGAGGCGATGTTCGGAGCGGAGACGGTCCGGGACGGGGAGCTGCGGGAGGCTCTGCAGCGGCTGGCCGCCGGCACCTGCGCGATCGTCCGGGTGCCCGACCTGCTCCGGGGCGACCGGGGCGACCTGAGCGACCTCGTCGCCCGCATCGAGCAGGCCGACTTCGAGCCCTACGACGAGGAGCGGCTCGACCCGCCGATCCTGAAGTTCGGCCCCGCGGTGTACGACTACTACGGGCAGGGCCGGGTCCGGGACGCCTACTGGGAGAAGGCGGAGCAGACCCGGAAGGCCGCCCGCGACCTCTACGGCGACACCGACCCGACGGTGACCCTCATGCGGCGGCTGGGCACCGAACTCGGCATTCCGGTGCGCCCCGCGACCATCGGGGGCCGCCCGCTGCACGCGGGCATCCTCCGCGAGTTCCCCACCGGCTCGAAGATCCACTACGACGAGGTGGTGCGGGAGTTCCCCGGCCGCCTCGACGACCAGCCCCTCGTGCAACTCGCCTTCAACCTGCACCTCACCGTCGCCGGGCACGGCGGCGCGCTGACCGTCTGGCGGCACCGCTGGATCCCCGCCGACGACACCCGCAGGGACGGCTACGGCTGGGCCCCCGAGGTCGTCGCCGACGCGCCGTCGGCCACGGTGCGGGCCGAGCCCGGCGAAGGCGTCTTCTTCGACTGCCGCAACTTCCACCAGGTGCGGGACTTCGAGGGCGGCCGCCGGATCACCCTCTCCCTCTTCCTGGGATTCACCCTGAACGGCGAACTGATCGTCTGGTCCTGACCGCCGCCCCGGCCCCGGTGAGCCCCCTCGCCGACGTGTTGCCGGCGGAACCGGCCGGCGGGCGGAACCGGCCGGCGCCCCCGCCCCCGGGACGTAC
>NZ_JBHXTL010000052.1:43622-59143 GCF_042677365.1 Kitasatospora sp. NPDC127116 | reverse complement strand
GCGCGGAGCCGCCGCCCGGGCGGCGGGCTCTGGCGTCGGGGCCTTCGCGGCCCCGCTCGATCCGGGCGAGGCCGCGGCCCGGTGGCGCGGTCAGCCCGTCATCGTCCGGTGTTCGGCCCGGGGGCCGGTGCCGGTGAGGTGGCCGTCGCGCGGGGCCGGGTCGGGCCGGTCCTCCCGTCGGGTGGCGACGGTCAGGCAGGCCGCGATCAGCACGATGTTCTTGAGGATGTACTGCCCCTCCAGCGTCGGGACGGGCGGGACGCCGTGCACCCACACGTCGTCCGGCAGCAGGACGAGCGTCGCGAACACCCCGGCCATGTGCACGAAGAACACCGCCAGGGCGACGGGGAGCAGCAGCCCGGTGACCAGTCCGGCCCCGATGGCGACCTCCATGAGGGCCAGCAGCGGCCGGGAGACGCCGGGCGGCACCAGGTCGAAGGTCAGCAGGCTCATGCAGCGGGTGGCGAGGTCCTCGGCGGGGCTGGCCCCGGGGATGAACTTGAGCACCCCGAACCAGAGGTACACCGCCCCGACGCTGACCCGCAGGACTCCGGGGGCCACCCGCCGGTAGCCGTGGGAGAAGTCCTCGGCCCGGCGTCTGCCCGTCCGCACGGCGCGTGCGAGATGCGACTCCATTCGCCCCTCCATCAGATCCCTTTCAGAGTTCCCCGGCACACAGGAGGACGGGGCACACCGCGGTCGGCGGGATCCGGGTGAGGGGCGGCCCGAAGCACCGACCGGGCACGGCTCGTCGGGTGCCGGCTCGGAAGGCCGCAGCCTAGCGCCCTGCTGCCGCCGCGGGAAGGTTCAGTGCGGCGTCCGATGGAGGGACGGCCCGTGGGAGGTCGGCCCGGCGGACTTCCTACGTCCGGGGGTGTCGGGGCCCGGCGGCGTCGAGGCGGCGGACGAGTTCGCGCAGGGCGCGCAGTTCGCGGTCCAGGGCTTCGGCGCCGTGGGGGGTGAGGGAGACCCAGGTGCGGGGGCGGCGGCCGACGTAGCCCTTGGCGACGGCGACGAGGCCGGACTCCTCCAGGACCTTGAGGTGGCGGGACAGGTTGCCGTCGGTGGCGCCCAACTGCTCCTTGAGGAAGCCGAACTCGACCCGGTCGGCCTCGCGGGCGATGGTCAGGATGCCCAGCCGGACCCGCTGGTGGACGGTGTCGTCCAGGGCCAGGGTCGGGTGCTGCTCCTCGGCTTCGTCCGCAACGCTCATCGGAGACCTCCATGGATACCCCCGGCTTCAGCCGGGGGAGGAAATGGATCTCCTGCGGAGCAGGGCAACGGGCCGCGTTTCGCCGTTGGGCGGACCGTAGCGCTCTGACCGGGAGATTCGATCGTTACAAGTGATCGCGCTAGGTTGTGAGTGTGACCGCGAACCATGTGAAGCGGGCGTTCAAGTACCGCTTCTACCCGACCGGTGCGCAGGCGGCCGAGCTGTCGCGTACGTTCGGATGCGTGCGCAAGGTCTACAACATGGCGTTGCAGGCCCGGACCGAGGCGTGGACGCTGCGCCAGGAGCGGATCAACTACAACGCCACCTCCGCGATGCTGACGGCGTGGAAGAAGACCGAGGAACTGTCCTATCTGTCCGAGGTTTCGTCCGTTCCGTTGCAGCAGGCTCTGCGGCACCTGCAAGGGGCGTTCGCCAACTTCTGGCTCAAGCGGGCGAAGTACCCGACGTTCAAGTCCCGGAAGAAGTCCCGCAGGTCTGCCGAGTACACCAGCTCCGCGTTCCGCTACCGAGACGGCGTGCTGACCTTGGCGAAGATGGCCGAGCCGCTGGACATCGTGTGGTCGAGGCCGCTCCCGGAGGGTGCGCTCCCGTCCACGGTGACCGTGTCGCAGGACAGCGCGGGACGCTGGTTCGTCTCGATGCTGTGCGACGACCGGCCGACGATGCCGGCCCCGGTGAATGCCGCGGTCGGGATCGACGCCGGGATCACCAGCCTCGTGACGCTCTCCACGGGGGAGAAGATCACCAACCCGAAACACGAACGCCGTGACCGCCGGCGCCTGGCCAAGGCTCAACGGGAACTGTCCCGCAAGGCCAAGGGCTCGGCCAACCGCGAGAAGGCCCGCAAGAAGGTCGCGCGTGTCCACGCGCGGATCGCCGACCGGCGCCGCGATTTCCTGCACAAGCTCACCACCCGACTCGTCCGTGAGAACCAAACGGTCGTGATCGAGGACCTGACGGTCCGCAACATGCTCAAGAACCGCAAGCTCGCCCGCTCCATAAGCGACGCTTCGTGGACCGAGCTGCGGTCCATGCTGGAGTACAAGGCCCAGTGGTACGGCCGCGAGCTGATCGCCGTCGACCGGTGGTTCCCCAGCTCCAGGCTGTGCTCGGCCTGCGGCACCCTGCAGGGCAGGATGCCGCTGAACGTCCGCGAGTGGACGTGCGGCTGCGGGACGACCCACGACCGGGACGTGAACGCAGCTGAGAACATCCTGGCCGCCGGGCTGGCGGCAGCAGCCTGTGGAGACGGTGTAAGACCTCAACGGAGCACTCCGGGCGGGCGGTCGTCGGTGAAGCAGGAAGTCGTCCCACCGCCGCGCTCACGCGCAGCGGCTCAGCCGCGAGGCTGAGGGGAAGCCCCTCCTTTAGGGGGAGGAAGTCAAGAGGTGACCGTACGGGATGCTCCCGGTGCGCGGCGGGCCGCCGTCCACTGCGCCAGCCCGGCGGCCAGCAGGACCGCCGCGAGCAGCAGGGCCTTCGGCTGCGGGCCGTCGGCCCAGCCGCCGTCGCCCCGGTCGAGCCACGGCAGCCAGCCGCTCTCCCAGGGGGCCGCGAGGTAGGCGGTGAGCAGCGCCGTGTGGACGAGTCCGGCGGAGGCCACCAGGGGGCTGCGCTCGGTCAGCCCGAGGACGGTCAGGCCGGCTCCGACCGCGTACCAGGGTGAGGCGTAGGTGTTCGCGAGCATGTCGAGCACGAACGGCACCCGGCGGACGGACAGCAGGGCGACCAGCACGGCGGCGACCAGGACGCCGGCGCCGACCGTGGTGGCGAGCCAGCCGACGCGGCGCGGGACGATCCCGCGGGCCTCGCCGCGCCGCCGGTACCAGCGGGACAGCACCAGCCAGGCGAGCGGGAGCAGTGCGTACCAGACGCCCCAGGCCAGGAAGCGGAGGACGGCTCCGTCGAACTCGCCGGCGAGGCACGGGGCGTCCGGTGCGTGGGGGACGCAGAGGCCGATCAGCTCGGAGTACGCGAAGAGCGGATAGGACGTGACGGACCGCCCGTTGGCGCCGAAGTTGTAGGCCTGGCCGGAGATCGGCACGGCGGCCAGGGCCAGCAGGCCGAACCCGAGCAGCGGCACCCCCGAGCCGCGCAGCCGGGTCCGGGCCCGGACCCGGAGCCCTTCCGTCTCGGCGAGGAGTCCGGCCGGGCCGGCCCGGTGCTCTGTCGTCATGATCCACCCCTTGTCGCGCACGATTGCTTTGCTGTGCCATGAACTTTGCATCGCAAAGTGTGCTGCGGTCAAGGGCACTTGGGGACGGCAGGCCCCGGGAACGCCGAGGGCCCGCACGTTCGACGCGAACGTGCGGGCCCCTGCGAGGATTCGGGCTCAGCGGGTGGCGAGGGCCTCCAGCAGGCGGTCCAGGGAGGTGCCGAGGCCCCAGCGGGCGGAGAGCTCCTCCAGGGTCATCGGGTAGAGCGGCTCGCGGGGGAGGGCCGGGTCGAAGTCCGGCAGCGGGGCGTCGTCGGCGACGCGGACGACCTTGGGGGCGACGTCCAGGTAGCCGGCGCCCTCGACGATGTTGCGGCGGCGGGCCGGGGTGAGCCTGGAGCCGAGGTCGAGGGCGGCGGTGCGGATGGCCGCGAGGTCGCCGTACTCGTTGATCAGCTGGGCGGCGGTCTTCTCGCCGATGCCCTTGACGCCGGGCAGGCCGTCCGACGGGTCGCCGCGCAGGGCGGCCATGTCGGCGTACTGGGCGCCGCGCACGCCGTACTTCTCCAGCAGCAGCGCGTCGTCGGTGACCTGGAGGTTGCCCATGCCCTTGACCGGGTAGAGCACCGTGATCCCGCGGGCGTCGTCCACCAGCTGGAAGAGGTCGCGGTCGCCGGTGACGATCTGCACCGGCCCGGTGGCGCGGGCGGTGAGCGTACCGATCACGTCGTCCGCCTCGTAGTCGGGGGAGCCGACCCGGGCGATGCCGAGCGCGTCCAGCACCTGCTCGATCACCGGGACCTGCGGGGCCAGCGTGTCGGGCACCTCCTCCTCGCCGTCCTCGGCCGCCTCGGCGACCCGGTGGGTCTTGTAGGAGGGGATGAGGTCCACCCGCCACTGGGGGCGCCAGTCGGCGTCCATGCAGGCCACCAACTGCTCGGGCCGGTGGTCGTGGACCAGTCTGGTGATGAAGTCCAGCAGCCCACGGACGGCGTTGACCGGCTCACCCTGCGGCGAGCGCAGGGTGTCCGGTACGCCGAAGTAGGCCCGGAAGTACAGGCTGGCGGAGTCGAGCAGCATCAGTCGCGGTGCGGTCACGACTCAGCATCATGCCGCACCGCGGTGACGGACGGGTGTTGTCAGTGCTCGTGCGGTCCGGCGCGGTGGACCGGGCCGTGGGCGTCGGCGCAGTGCTCGACGGTGGAGTCGGCCGGGGCGGTGATCTGCAGCAGCGCGCCCGCCTCGTCCTCGCCGACGTGGTCGACCTGGAGGGTGGAGTGGGTGATGCCGTACTCCTCCGAGAGCCGGCGCTGCAGGGAGCGCCGCACCGCGTGGCAGTCGCCGCCGGGGGTGACCAGGATGTGCGCGGACAGGGCCGGCTGACCGGAGGTGATCTCCCAGATGTGCAGGTCGTGGATCTCCTCGACCAGCGGCTCGGTGACCATCCGGTCGGCCACCGCGTCCGGGTCGATCCCCGCCGGGGCGGCCTCCAGGAAGATCCGCCCGGAGTCCCGGACCAGCGCGATGCCGGCCTTGAGCATCAGCGCGACGACGATCAGCGAGGCGATCGCGTCGGCCCGGGCGAAGCCGGTGGTCAGTACGATCGCACCGGCGACGGCGGTGGCGATGAAGGCGTAGAGGTCGGTCAGTACGTGCTGGAAGGCGCCCTCGACGTTCAGCGAGCTGCGGTTGGCCTTGGACATGCACCAGGTGGCGGCGAGGTTGACCACGATCCCGACCAGTGCGGTGACCAGCACCAGTGAGCCGGTGACCTCCGGCGGTTCGAGCAGTCGGGTGATCGCCTCGTAGCCCAGCCAGGCCGACAGCACCAGCAGGGTGACCCCGTTGGCCTGCGCGGAGAGGATCTCGGCGCGCTTGAGGCCGTAGGTGTAGCCGCCGCGGGCCGGGCGGGCGGCGAGCCGCATGGCGATCAGCGCGAGCACGATCGAGGCGGCGTCGGTGAGCATGTGGGCCGCGTCCGAGATCAGCGCCAGGGACTGGGCGGCGAAGCCGACCACGACCTCGCCGGCCATGAAGACGACGATCAGGGCGAGGGCGCTGAGCAGCCAGCGGCGGTCCGCGTCGGCGGCTACGCCGTGCGAGTGGCCGCCGTGCCCGTGCCCTCCGGAGCCGTGCCCGTGCCCTCCGGGGCCGTGGGAGTGTCCGCCGGAGCCGTGCGAGTGCTTCTGGTCATGCGCATGATCATCGTGCGAATGCTCGTGCCCGGCCATGGAGGTCCTCTCTGGGCGCACGGGTGGGAAAGGGGGCGCGGCGCGACCGCCCCGCAACCGAAGTGAACCGCAGAATCGACAAAGATCCAAAGGTTGTACTGGTGACCGTTGTCGTTCCCGTCCGGGCGGCCGGACCCGGCGCACTCCGCAGCCGCCCGGCGGGCCGAACTCCCGTTCCCTCATGCCCAGTTGCGCTACCCCAGCGCCAGCGGGTCGAGGGCCGCCGCGGTGGCCGCCCGGACCAGGGCCCGCATCAGCCGCAGGTCCTCCCCCTGCTCCGGATGCCACTGGACCCCGAGCGCGAACCCCGGACCCTCCACCGCCTCCACCGTCCCGTCCGGCGCGTGGGCGCTCACCCGCAGGCCGGCCCCCAGCCGGTCGACGGCCTGGTGGTGGAAGGTCGGCACCTCCAGCTCGCTCTCCGGCAGCAGCCCGCCCAGCAGCGTCCCCGGCACCGGCCGCACCGGGTGCGAGCCGTAGAGCCCGGGCGAGCCGCCGTGCACGTCCACCGGCACCACGTCCGGCAGGTGCTGCACCAGCGTCCCGCCGCACACCACGTTCAGGATCTGCATGCCCCGGCAGACCGCCAGCAGCGGCATCCCCGCCGCCAGCGCCGACCGCAGCAGCGCGACCTCCCAGGCGTCCCGCTCCGGCGACTCGACCTCGGTCGCCGGATGGGCCGGCTGCCCGTAGTACGCCGGGTCGATGTCCGGCCCGCCCGCGATCACCAGGCCGTCCAGCCGGGTCAGCACCTCCGGGGCGCGCTCCGGGACGTCCGGCGGCAGCAGGACCGCGATCCCGCCCGAGTCCCGGACCTGCGCGGTGTACCGCTCGGGCAGCAGGGCCACCCGGCGGCCCCGCCAATCGCTCCAACTCGCGTCCACCAGGTAGGTGCTGACGCCGATCAAAGGCCTGCGATCCATGGCGCGCATTCTCCCCCCGGAGCACCTGATCCACCGTCAGCCACGCGCGTCGGCGCGCCACGGGCACCCGACACCCACCCGCCCTCTTCCGCCCCGCGAGTCGCAGGCCGTACGGTTCGCTGTGACCGCTTGATCTCGAAGAGTGATCGAGGAGGAGGGTTCGGCATGTCCGAACTGCCCGAACAGGCCGCCGCCGGCTCGCCGGCCCGGCCGCCGCTGACCCTGGACGGGCTGCGGACCCTGGTGGACTCCGGCGAGGTGCACACCGTCGCGCTCGCCTTCACCGACATGCAGGGCCGCCTCCAGGGCAAGCGCTTCGCCGCCCGGTTCTTCCTCGACGAGGTCGCCGAGCACGGCGCCGAGGCCTGCGACTACCTGCTGGCCGTCGACGTCGACCTGAACACCGTGGACGGCTACGCCTTCTCCTCCTGGGCCACCGGCTACGGCGACTTCGCGATGCGCCCCGACCTCGGCACCCTGCGGCTGACCCCCTGGCAGCCCGGCACCGCCCAGGTCACCGCCGACCTCGCCCGGCACGGCGGCCACCCGGTGGACGCCGCCCCGCGCCAGCTGCTGCGCCGCCAGATCGCCCGGCTCGCCGAGCACGGCCTGGCCGCCGACATCGGCACCGAACTGGAGTTCCTGGTCTTCCGCGACACCTACGAACAGGCCTGGCTGGGCGGCTACCGCGGCCTGACCCCGGCGAACCTCTACAACGTGGACTACTCGATGCTGGGCACCGCCCGGGTCGAGCCGCTGCTGTCCCGGATCCGCACCGAGATGGCCGGCGCCGGCCTGGTGGTGGAGTCCGCCAAGGGCGAGTGCAACCTCGGCCAGCACGAGATCGCCTTCCGCTACACCGACGCCCTCACCACCTGCGACCAGCACAGCGTCTACAAGACCGGCGCGAAGGAGATCGCCGCCCAGCTCGGCTGCGCGCTCACCTTCATGGCCAAGTACGACGAGCGCGAGGGCAACAGCTGCCACATCCACCTCTCGCTGCGCGACGCCGTCGGCGCCCCCGCCTTCGCCGACCGGGACGGCCGGATGACGGACACCATGCGGTACTTCCTGGCCGGCCAGCTGGTCGCGCTGCGCGAGTTCAGCCTGCTGTACGCGCCGAACATCAACTCCTACAAGCGCTACCGCCCCGGCTCCTTCGCCCCGACCGCCGTCGCCTGGGGCCGGGACAACCGCACCTGCGCCTACCGGGTGGTCGGCCACGGCCCCGGCCTGCGGATGGAGAACCGGGTGCCCGGCGGCGACGTCAACCCGTACCTCGCGGTGGCCGGGATGATCGCGGCCGGCCTGCACGGGCTGCAGCGCAAGCTGGACCTGCCCGCGCCCTGCCTCGGCAACGCCTACGCGGTCGAGGAGTACGTCCGGGTGCCCGGATCGCTGCGCGAGGCGGCCGAGCTGTGGGCGGACAGCGCACTGGCCCGCGAGGCCTTCGGCGACGACGTGGTCGAGCACTACCTGAACATGGCCCGGGTCGAGCAGGCCGCCTACGACGGGGCGGTCACCGACTGGGAGCGCTACCGATCCTTCGAACGGATGTGACGCATGACCGAGCCCGACGCGAGCGCCGGGAGCAGCACCGTCCGCAATCCCGCCACCGGCGAGGTGCTCGCCACCGTCCCCGACACCGCCCCCGAACGGCTGGACGCGGCCGTCCGGCGGGCGGCGAGGGCCCAGACCGGCTGGGCGGCGCTCGCCCCCGGCGAACGCGCCCGGCTGCTGCGCCGGTTCGCCGACCAGGTCGAGGCGCACGTCCCCGAGCTGGCCGCCCTGGAGGTGGCGGAGGCCGGCCACCTGCCGGCCAACGCCCACTGGGAGGCCGGCAACGTCCGGGACCTGCTGGAGTACGCGGCCGGGGGAGTGGAGCGGCTGGCCGGCCGGCAGATCCCGGTGGCCGGCGGCCTGGACGTGACCTTCCACGAGCCGGTCGGCGTGGTCGGGGTGATCGCACCGTGGAACTTCCCGATGCCGATCGCCGCCTGGGGCTTCGCCCCCGCCCTCGCGGCCGGCAACGCCGTCCTGCTCAAGCCCGCCGAGGCCACCCCGCTGACCGCGCTGCGGCTGGCCGAACTCGGCCTCGCGGTGGGCCTGCCCGAGGGCCTGTTCCAGGTCGTCCCCGGCGCGGGCACCACCACCGGCCGGGCCCTGGTGGACCACCCGGCCGTCCGCAAGATCGTCTTCACCGGCTCGACCGTCGTCGGCAAGGAGGTCGCCGCCCGCTGCGCCGCCCGCGCCAAGCGGGTCACCCTGGAACTCGGCGGCAAGAGCCCCAGCATCGTCTTCGCCGACGCCGACCTGGCCCGCGCCGCCGACCCGATGTCCTTCGCCGACAACAGCGGCCAGGACTGCTGCGCCCGCAGCCGGATCCTGGTCCAGCGCGAGGTGTACGAGGACTTCCTCGCCCTGCTGCTGCCCGCCGTCGAGAGCCTGCGCACCGGCGACCCGACCGACCCGCAGACGGAACTCGGCCCGCTGATCTCGGCCGCCCAGGTCCGCCGGGTGGCCTCCTACCTCACCCCCGACCTGCCGGTGCTGGCCCGCGGCAAGGTCCCGGACGGGCCCGGCTACTGGTACCCGCCGACGGTCGTCGGCCCCGAGGACCCGCAGGTCCCGGCCGTCACCGAGGAGATCTTCGGCCCGGTCGCCGCCGTCCTGCCGTTCACCGACGAGGCCGACGCGCTGCGCCTGGCCAACGCCACCCGCTACGGCCTGGCCGGCTCGATCTGGACCCGGGACGTCGGCCGGGCGCTGCGCCTGGCCCGCGGCGTACGGGCGGGCAATCTGTCGGTCAACTCGCACTCCTCGGTGCGCTACTGGACGCCCTTCGGCGGCTACGGCGAGTCCGGGGTGGGCCGCGAGCTGGGCCCGGACGCGCTGCGCCACTTCACCGAGACCAAGAACGTCTTCATCCACAGCGAGGAGTGACAGCCCGATGAGCGAGAAGCACGCCGCGCGGGACGAGGCCGTCTGCCGCCGGCTGGTCGGCCGCACCGCCGTGGTCACCGGCGCGGGCAGCGGGATCGGCCTGGCCGCCGCCCGCCGGCTCGCCTCGGAGGGGGCGAAGGTGGTCTGCGCCGACCTCGACGAGGAGACCGGGCGGGCCGCCGCCAAGGAGGTCGGCGGGCTGTTCGTGCACACCGACGTCACCGACCCGTACATGGTGGAGGCGCTGTTCGACGAGGCGTACGAGACCTGCGGCAGCGTGGACGTCGCGTTCAACAACGCGGGCATCTCGCCGCCCGAGGACGACTCGATCCTGACCACCGGCCTGGACGCCTGGCGCAGGGTCCAGGAGGTCAACCTGACCTCGGTCTACCTGTGCTGCAAGGCCGCGCTGCCGTACATGCGCCGGCACGGCCGCGGCTCGATCATCAACACCGCCAGCTTCGTGGCCCGGATGGGCGCGGCCACCTCGCAGATCTCCTACACCGCCTCCAAGGGCGGGGTGCTGGCGATGTCCCGCGAGCTGGGCGTGCAGTTCGCCCGGGAGGGCATCCGGGTCAACGCGCTCTCGCCCGGACCGGTGGACACCCCGCTGCTGCGCGAGCTGTTCGCGGCGGACCCGGAGCGGGCCTCCCGCCGGCTGGTGCACATCCCGCTCGGCCGGTTCGCCCGGGCCGAGGAGATCGCCGCCGCGGTGGCCTTCCTGGCCAGCGACGACTCCTCCTTCATCACGGCAAGCGAGTTCCTGGTGGACGGCGGCATCTCCGGGGCGTACGTCACCCCGCTGTAGCCGCCGCCGGTGGGAATCCCGGCCGCGCCGGGCCGCGCCGGACGGGGTTCTCACCGGAATCTCATCGAAAACGGCGGGAATTCCCGGCTGCGCTGATTTCGCGTTTATCCGGCTGCCTTTAGATTCTCTTCTGTGAGCGAGCAGATTCCCGCCGGGTGGTACCCGGATCCCAAGGACACCACGAGCGACCCGAGGCCGCAGCGGTGGTGGGACGGCAAGGGCTGGACGGCCGACACCCGACCCGCACCCTCGGACGCCCCCGCCTCGGACGCCCCCGCCTCGGACGCCCCCGCCTCGGACATCCCCGCGCCGGGAGCGGCCGAGCAGCCCACGGTGCTGGAGGGCGAGGTGCTGGAGAGCGGCCCGACCGTCCGCTACCCGGAGCCGCCGCCCTTCGGCACCGCCTACGGCACGCCCGGCGGGCCGCCGCGCAAGCCCCGGCGCAGGCCCTCCAAGCTGGTGCTGGCGACCACCGTCGCCGCCCTGCTCGGCCTGGGCGTCGGCGCCGGGGTCACCTACCTCGCGACGGACGGCCACCAGGACCGCGCCCCGCGCAGCGCCCGCCCGGCCCCGCAGGGCGGCTACGGCCCGTGGGGCGGCGCCCCGGACTTCGGGGACCCCGGCAACGGCGGCAACGGCGGGAGCGGGAACGGCAAGGGCGGAAACGGCGGCAAGGGCGGCAACGGCGGCGGCCGGACCAGCCCGAACGCCGACAAGGCGATCGACGTGGTCAACCGGCTCACCCTGCCGGTCCCGGACGGCTGGGAGGCCGGCACCACCACGGACGGCTACGCCTCGCTCAGCGTCGGCTCGTACACCTGCGCGGACGGCAAGGGCAGCTGCTCCCTCGGCGGCGTGAACACCGGCCGGATCGACGGCGGCGGCACCGACGCCCAGGCGGCGGCCAAGGCCGACATCGCGACGGCCGCCAAGGCCGCGTACGGCGACGTCACCGGGCACCAGGAGCTCAAGTCCGAGGCCGTGAAGGTCAACGGCCAGGACGGCTACCTGGTCCGCTGGAAGGTGGACGCGCCCAAGGGCAACAACGGCTACGTGCAGACCGTGGTCTTCCCGTCCGCCGACGGGAAGTCGCTGGTCTCGGTGCACTTCGGCTTCGACATCGCCGACAAGTCGCCCGACGTCGCGGTGATGGACACCGTCGTCCAGGGCATCTCCGCCTACAAGGGCAAGCTGCCGAGCATCCCCGGGCTGCCCGGGACGGGCTCCGGCTCCGGCGGGTCCGGTGCGGACGGCGGCGCCGGGGGCACCACCACCTGAGCACCGCGCTCCTCACACGGCGGCGGCCCACCCGGGAGGGAACCCTCCGGGTGGGCCGCCGTTCGTCGTCGTACGGGTGGTGCCACGGGAGCCGGGCCGGACGGGGGTGTGCCGGCCCGGCTCCCGTGCCCGGCGTCAGGAGTCGCGTCGAACAGCCTCGACGCGACGGCGCCGGAGCACCATGCCGGCCCAGCCGACACCGATCGCGGCAGCGCCCGCGAGCAGCAGCGGACCGGTGGCCGAGGTGCCGCCCACGGCCGCGGAGGCGGTCGGGATCACCTGGCCGGCCGGGGAGTTCGGGTCCCCGCCGTGGCCGTGGTGGGCGACCGTGGACTTGGACGCGTCGGCCGCGATCTGGGCGTCGCTGGGAGCGGCCGGGGCCTGGGCGGCGAGCGCCGACACGGCCGTGGTGGAGGCGCCGAAGTCGACGTCGGAGCAGGAGTAGAAGGCCTCCGGGCTGTCGCTGCGCTGCCACACCGTGTAGAGGACCTGGCGGCCGGTGCGCTGCGGCAGGGTGCCGGAGTAGGTGTAGAACCCGTTGACCGCGTTGCGGTCGACCTGCACCTTGGCCACCGGGGCCGGGTCGAGGTCCGACCACTTCAGCGGCTTGGTCGGGTCGTAGCCCGCCTTGGTGATGTAGACGGTCTGGGTGCCGACGTGCGGCGCGGTGGTGCGGAACTGGAAGGTGAAGGATCCGGCCTTCACCGCGGTGGCCGGCCAGTCGGTGCGCGGCCAGTCCAGCGCCGCGTACTTGTCGCGGTTGGCCGAGCAGAGCTTGCCGTCCGGGATCAGCGCCTGGTGGTTGCCGTTGGCGTTGGCGATGTTGACCTCGTTCCAGTCGTACAGCGGCTGGGTGCCGCTCGCGGCGACGAGGTCCTTGCAGATCTGGGACACCGGGTGCTCGGGGCCCTCGGCGTAGCAGGCGGCGACCCGGCTGACGGGGTTGGTCATCGTGCCGTGGGCGCTGGCGGTGCCGGCGGTGGCTCCGGCCACCGCGACGAGCGCGGCGCCGATCACGCCGACGGACAGGGCATTGCGCTTGATGGACATGGGGTGGGGACTCCTTGACCGTCGTTCCGGGCACGTGTGGGGGAGGAGCGGGCACGCCTGCCCGTTCGGAGGCCGCCGGCCCGGCGCACGGCCCCCGGCCAGAGCGTAGGATTGGTCTGGACCAGATGGCAATAGCCGTGCGTACTGTGCTTGTTGACGGACTGTAGGCCCCCGAGCAGCGCAAAGGCCCGACGGACGGCCGTGGTTAGCCGTTCCATCGGGCCCCGTTAAGGCTCCGGAAAGGTCAGTGCCGCATGTCGTGGATGATGCCGGCCTGGATCACGAGGTCGCTGTTGACGGTCGAGTTCCCGTCGATGGTGTTGATGATGTACGTCCCGCCCACCTTGTTGAACCGCCCGGGGGCGAACTCCGCGAGGATCTCGAAGAGTTCCTCGGCCGCCTGCGGCTCCGTCCGGAACAGTGTGCGCAGCCGGTTGCGCAGGGCCGCGGCCTGGTCGGCCAGGACCTCCTGGTCGCCGCCGGCCTCCAGCACCTCGGCGCGGATCACCTCCAGCTCGGCGCTCGCCTCCTCGTCCCGCTCGCCGCGACCGAACAGCCGGGCGATCCGTGAACCGGCCTGATTCCAGGCGGCCGTGGCCATCAGACCGGCCACGGAGGTCGCTCCGGACCTCACCATCTCCTGCACGAGCTCGGCATCCATGCGGCCCCTCCCGGTTCCAGCTTCAGTGTCGGCACCACGGTAGGGCAGAACCGGACGAAGTGTCAGAGGAACGTCCTGCCCTCGCCCCGGTATGTCGGCACGGTCCGTACGATCCGGTCGTCCTCGATCAGGTGCAGCTCGGCGAAGCGTTCGCACAGCTCACCCGCCTTGGCGTGGCGGAACCAGACCCGGTCGCCGATCAGCAGGTCGTCCGCCGCGGAGCCGAGCAGCGGGGTCTGCACCTCCCCGGCGCCCTCCATCGGGTCGTAGCGCAGCCCGGCCGGCAGGTACGGCACCGGCGAGCGGTCCGGGCCGGCCGCGCCCGAGGCCGGGTAGCCGCCGCCGAGGACGGTCACCACGCCGAGGCCGGGTCGGCGCACCACGGGCTGGCCGAAGAGCGCGGCCGGGCGGCCCCGGAACGTGCGGTAGTTGTCGAACAGCTGCGGCTGGTACAGCCCGGAGCCGGCCGCGACCTCGGTGACGGCGCGTTCGGCCACGGTGGACTCCACGCTGCCGGTGCCGCCGCCGTTGACGAACTCCAGGTCGGCCACCTGTCGCAGTCGCCGGACCGTCGCCGCGCGCCGCTGGGCCAGCTCGGTCCGGGCCTTGGCCTGCATCAGCCGGATCAGCCCGGAGCGCACCGGCCGGCCGGGCACCCGGTCGCCCACCCCGGCGACGTGCCCCTCGTACGCCATCAGGCCGACCACCCGGAACCCCCGGCGGCGCTGGACGAGCTCGGCGAAGGCGCCGAGGTCCTCGGGGGTGCGCAGCGGCGAGCGCCGGGCGCCCACCCGGACCCGGCCGCCGAGCAGGTGCAGCGAGGTGTCCAGTTCCAGGCAGACCCGCACCTCGGCGTCGCCGCCGCGGGCCCGGTCGATCAGGTCCAGTTGGGCCGGGTCGTCCAGCACCACGGTGATCTCGCGGGCGGCCCCGGGGTCGGCGGTCAGCTCGGCGAAGCCGGCCCGGTCGGCGGAGGGGTAGGCGAGCAGGATGTCGCGGACGCCGGTGCGGGCCAGCCAGAGCGACTCGTCCAGGGTGAAGCTCATCACCCCGAGGAAGCCGTCCACGGCCAGCGCCCGCTCCAGCAGCGCCCGGCAGCGGATCGACTTGCTGGCCAGCCGGATCGGCTTGCCGCCCGCCCGGCGGACCAGGTCGGCGGCGTTCGCGTCGAACGCGGCGAGGTCCACGACGGCCACCGGCCCGTCCAGGTGGGCGGTGGCGCGGTCGTACCGGAGGCGGTCGGAGACCGGGGCGGGCGCGGTCGCGGGTGCGTCGAGGATCACCATGGGCGCAGGGTGCCACACCGCGCTACCGGTGGGTAGGCCCCGCGTACGGGGAACGTGCAGGGAAATGGGGCCGCTCGCGCGCGGTGGCATAGGGTCGGGCGGGTGGACCGCAAAGACTTCTCCAACCCGGCGTTCGTCGGCAAGAGCATCCCGAACCCCGGCTTCTCCGACGACGACGGCACCGCCGACCCGGCGCTCACAGAGGCGCTCGTGCGCTGGTCGCGGGACGGCGCGGCCGAGTCGGAGGTGCTGGCGGCGCTGACCCCCACCCGGCTGATGGTCCCGATCGTCGCGATCCTCGGCGAGGTCGAGGTGGACGCGCACGGGCACCGGCACGAGAAGACCAGCGACATGGCCGTCCCGGTGCTGGAGGCCCCGGACGGGCGCCGCGCGCTGCCGGCCTTCACGTCGCTGGAGGCGCTGGCCCGCTGGCGCGCCGACGCCCGTCCGGCGCCGACGGCGGCCCCGCAGGCCGCGATGGTCGCCTTCTCGGAGCGGGCCGACACGCTGCTGATCGACCCGGCCGGGCCGGTGCCGTTCCGGCTGGGCGGCGCCCGGCTGCGGGCGCTGGCGGAGAACCGGCCGTTCCTGCCGCCGGCCCTGGACCCGGAGGTGCGCGAGGCGGTCCGCGGGCTGCTGGCGGCGGAGCCGCAGGTGGTCACCGGGCTGCTGGCGGGTTCGGAGGGCTCCGACGGGGTGCTCGCGGTGGTGTTCGACCCGGCGCTGGACCAGGCGGGCCTGCAGGCCGCCGCGCAGCGGGTCGGGCGGGCGGTGGCCGCGGATCCGCTGCTGCGGGTGCGGCTGGACCGGGGGCTGGACCTCGCGGTGCTGCCGGCGAGCGCGGAGCTGCCGGGGGAGCCGCTCTACAGGCGTTGACGGAGCGGGAGGTCCGGCACGCCCGGGGCCGACCAACCCCCCGCCGGGGCAAGAGTAGAACCCCCCCGGGAACAAA
>NZ_JBHXTL010000052.1:0-43612 GCF_042677365.1 Kitasatospora sp. NPDC127116 | reverse complement strand
GGTCCGGCACGCGCGTGCCGGACCTCCCGCGAGCGGTCTCAGGAGTAGACCGGCCCGGTGAACTTCTCGCCCGGGCCCGCGCCCGGGGCGTCCGGGACGATCGAGGCCTCGCGGAAGGCGAGCTGGAGCGAGCGCAGCCCGTCGCGCAGCGGCGCGGCGTGGAAGTTGCTGATCTCCGGGGCGCCGGCGGTGACCAGCCCGGCCAGTGCGGTGATCAGCTTGCGGGCCTCGTCCAGGTCCTTGTCCTTGTCGCCGCCCTCGGCGAGACCGCACTTGACGGCGGCGGCGCTCATCAGGTGCACCGCGACGGTGGTGATCACCTCGACGGCCGGGACCTCGGCGATGTCGCGGGTGAGGTCGTCGAAGCCGATCGCGTCGTCGTCCGCGCCGGGGTTCTGGGTGGGCTCGCTGCTCAAGGTGGGCTCGTTCCATCGTGTCGGTCTGTCCGTACCCATGGAGCGTACAAGGGCCCCTTCGGTACCAGGACGCGGCCGTATCCGCGCCGGGAGGCGGCCGTTCCCCGCGCCGGGAGGAGGCCGCGCGGAGGGGCGGAATAGCGTTCGCCCCCCCGACGCTGTAAGCTTCGAGACTGACCGGCCGGGATCCCGTATGGGCACTCGGCCAGCAAGTGGAGGCTCCACTGAGGAGGCCCGAGAGGGCAACCGCGAAAGTCTCCCACCTGGTCGGCCTCAGGGTCGACGGGTCCCGGTCCGCGACGGGCGCCACTGGCGCCGAGTCGCCGCAGCGCCCCTCACCGGGCGTCGCCCCCGGTTGTGTGGAGCCCCGCTTGTACCGAGCGGGGCTTTTTTCGTGTGGCGGTGTACGTACCGGACAGCGCAGCACGAATGAAGCCCCGCCCAGTGGTCGAGTCCACTACGTGCGACCGCCGTCCGACGGCCGCATCGCAGAAGGTGCAACCGAGGAGGCCCCATCAGCACCGAGCCCCGCATCAACGACCGGATTCGCGTCCCCGAGGTGCGACTCGTCGGTCCCAGCGGCGAGCAGGTCGGCATCGTGCCGCTTGCCAAGGCGCTGGAGCTCGCGCAGGAGTACGACCTCGACCTGGTCGAGGTCGCGGCGACCGCCCGGCCGCCGGTGTGCAAGCTCATGGACTACGGCAAGTTCAAGTACGAGTCGGCCATGAAGGCCCGTGAGGCGCGCAAGAACCAGGCGCACACGGTCATCAAGGAGATGAAGCTCCGGCCGAAGATCGACCCGCACGACTATGACACCAAGAAGGGTCACGTCGTCCGGTTCCTCAAGCAGGGCGACAAGGTCAAGATCACGATCATGTTCCGCGGTCGTGAGCAGTCCCGCCCCGAGCTGGGCTTCCGTCTGCTTCAGCGGCTCGCCGACGACGTCCAGGACCTGGGCTTCGTGGAGTCCTCGCCCAAGCAGGACGGCCGTAACATGATCATGGTCCTTGGCCCGCACAAGAAGAAGACCGAGGCGATGGCCGAGGCCCGCGCCCTCGCGGACGCCCGCAAGGCCGAGCGTCAGGGCCGCACCGCCGGCTCCGACGCCGCTGCGGACATCGAGGACGAGGACGTCGTGACCGAGGTCGAGGACGTCGAGGACGTCGTGACCGAGGACGAGGACGTCACGACCGAGGCGCAGGACGCCCCGGCCGAGGCGCCGGCCGTCGAGGCCGACGCTCCGGTCGAGCAGCCGGCCGCCTCCCAGGGCGCCTGAGCCCTCACCGGCCAGGAGGCCCGGGAGACCGGCCCCCAGGGTGACGGGGCGGCCCGCCCGGTCACCGCAGATCCATCCAGTTCACGCCCGCGCGGCGCACGTCGCGCGGGCGCGGACGGGACTGACGAGGAGATACGGCGAAATGCCGAAGCAGAAGACGCACAGTGGCGCCAGCAAGCGCTTCAAGATCAGTGGCTCTGGCAAGGTGCTGCGCGAGCGCGCCGGCCGCCGCCACCTCCTGGAGCACAAGCCCTCGACGCTGACCCGCAAGCTGGCCGGGACCGTCGAGCTGGCCCCCGCTGACGCCAAGAAGATCAAGAAGCTTCTCGGCAAGTGATCGCCCTCCCGCCCGGCGCGAGCCGCGAGCGGGGCAGCTGATCCTTCCCGACCCATTCGAATGACGGACCACGTGAAGTAGTCCGTGGTCCAACCCAAGGAGTAATCAAGTGGCACGCGTCAAGCGGGCAGTCAACGCCCACAAGAAGCGCCGGGTCATCCTGGAGCGCGCCAGCGGCTACCGTGGCCAGCGTTCGCGCCTGTACCGCAAGGCCAAGGAGCAGGTCACCCACTCGCTGGTCTACAACTTCAACGACCGCAAGAAGCGCAAGGGCGACTTCCGTCAGCTGTGGATCCAGCGCATCAACGCTGCGGCCCGTGCCAACGGCATCACCTACAACCGCTTCGTGCAGGGCCTGAAGGCCGCCAGCGTCGAGATCGACCGCAAGATGCTGGCCGACCTGGCCGTCAACGACCCGGGTGCGTTCGCCTCCCTGGTCGAGGTCGCCCAGAAGGCGCTGCCGGCCGACGTGAACGCCCCGAAGGCCGCCGCCGACGCCGCCTGATCTTCCGAGATCGGTTGAGCTCTGACCGGACCCGCAGGCTCGCCTGCGGGTCCGGTCCTGCTTTTCCCCCTCCTTCAGCGCCTCCGGAGAACGAGACCATGCCGAGCACCGACACCCCCCTGCTGACCTCCCTGCACTCGCCGCGCGTCGTGGCCGCCCGCCGGCTGGCCAAGCGCAACCAGCGCACCAAGGAGCGCCGCTTCCTGGCCGAGGGCCCGCAGGCCGTCCGGGAGGCCATCGCCTTCGGCAGGCTGCCGGGCAGCGGCGAGCACGCCGTGGTCGAGGTCTACGCGACCCCGGAGGCCGCCGAGCGGCACGCCGGCATCGTCGAGGCCGCCCTGGTCGAGGGACTGCCGGTGCTGACCGCCACCGACGAGGTGATCGCCGAGATCTGCGACACGGTGACGCCGCAGGGCATCGTGGCGCTCTGCCGCTTCATCGACACCCCGTTCGCCGAGGTGCTCAAGGCCCGTCCGAAGCTGGTCGCGATCCTCGCCCACGTGCGCGACCCCGGGAACGCCGGCACGGTGCTGCGCACCGCCGACGCGGCCGGGGCGGACGCCGTGGTGCTCACCGACGCCTCCGTGGACCTCTACAACCCGAAGGCCGTCCGGGCCTCCGTGGGCAGCCTGTTCCACCTGCCGGTGGCGGTCGGGGTGCCGGTCGAGGAGGCCGTCGGCAGGCTGCGCGAGGCCGGCGTCCGGGTGCTCGCCGCGGACGGCGCGGGGGAGCGCGACCTGGACCAGGAGCTCGACGAGGGCACCCTGGGGGCGCCCGGCGCATGGGTGTTCGGCAACGAGGCCTGGGGGCTTCCGGAGGAGACCCGCGCGCTCACCGACGAGGTCGTGCGCGTCCCGATCCACGGCCACGCCGAGAGCCTCAACCTGGCCACCGCGGCGGCGGTCTGCCTGTACGCCTCCGCGCGCGCCCAGCGCTCGCCCGGCGGCTGCCGCTCGAACGCCTGACGCACCCGGGGGCGCGTCAGGATCCACGCGGCAAGCCCTACTGCACGGGCCTGGGAGGCGCTAGGGTCTGCCTCGGTGGGGGGAACGGCACGGTGGGTAATCGGGGAGGCAACCCATGGTCGGCAGCGGACCCGAGCTCGACCCGGACGACCTGCCGGACGGCCTGGTGGTCGCCGACGCGCTGGGCCGGGTGGTCTGCTTCAACCGGGCCGCGGCCCGGCTCACCGGCGTGCTCCCGCAGGCCGCGCTCGGCAGCGGACTGGAGGACGTCCTCCCGCTGGAGGACCTGGACGGCCGCCGCTGGTGGCCGCTGACCGACCCGTACGGCGGTCTGGCCACCCGCACCCGCCAGCCGGAGCGCAACCTGCTGCTGCCCGGGGGGCGCGAGGTGCTGGTCTCCGCCCGGTACGTGCGCAGCGCGCCGGGCGGGCCGCTGGAGCGCCTGGTGATCGCCCTGCGCGGCACCGAGGCCCGGCGCCGCACCGAGCGCAGCCACGCCGAGCTGATCGCCACCGTGGCGCACGAGCTGCGCTCCCCGCTGACCAGCGTCAAGGGCTTCACGGCGACGCTGCTGGCCAAGTGGGAGCGGTTCACCGACGGGCAGAAGCGGCTGATGCTGGAGACCGTGGACGCGGACGCCGACCGGGTCACCCGGCTGATCGCCGAGCTGCTGGACATCTCCCGGATCGACTCCGGCCGGCTGGAGCTGCGCAAGCAGGTGGTCGACCTGGCCGCGGCGGTGCGCCGGCACGTCGAGCGCAAGGTCGCCACCGGCATCCCCGAGGACCGCTTCGACATCCGGATCGGCGAACCGCTGACCGTCCTGTGGGCCGACCCGGACAAGGTCGACCAGGTGCTGGCCAACCTGCTGGAAAACGCGGTGCGGCACGGCGAGGGAACTGTCACCATCGAGGTGGCACCGGCCAAGGAGGTCGTCGAGGCGCCCGTCTGGGAGCGCAGCGGCACCCCGCCCCGCATCGTGGAAGGCACAGCGGTCACCGTGAGCGACGAAGGCAGCGGCATCCCCGAGGAATCGATGCCCCGCGTCTTCACCCGCTTCTGGCGCGGCTCCAAGCGCGGCGGCACGGGCCTGGGACTCTACATCGTCAAGGGCATCGTGGAGGCCCACGGCGGCTCGATCCGCGTCGACCGCGCGCCCGGCGGCGGCGCCCGGTTCCGATTCATCCTGCCCGCCGGGGTGCCCGACTTCATGCTCTGAAAGAGCATGAACGACGAGCACGGCATGCTCTGAAAGAGCATGAACGACGAGCACGGCATGCTCTGAAAGAGCATGAACGACGAGCACGGCATGCTCTGACAGAGCATGCGCGGCAGGCGCACCGCATGCTCGGAGTTCCCGAGCAGGTCGGACGTCGTCTCCCCGGACGGGCTTCGCGGCAGCGGTGATACCCGCTGCGACTACACTCGACCTTTGGCGTTGGCCCAAAGACCTTGAGCACGGACGAGCAGGAGCACGGGAAAGATAGAGATGTCGGCACCCAACAAGTCGTACGACCCGGTCGAGGTCGAGGCCCTCAAGCCCGAGGTGGTGGAGCAGGCGCGGGACGAGGCGATCGCCGCGTTCGCCGCCGCCGGCTCCCTGGACGAACTGAAGCAGGCCAAGGTCGCCCACACCGGCGACCGCTCCGCGCTCTCGCTCGCCAATCGCGAGATCGGCGCTCTGCCCCCGCACGCGAAGGCGGCGGCCGGAAAGCTGATCGGCCAGGCCCGCGGGGCGGTCAACCAGGCCCTCGCCAAGCGGCAGGCCGAGCTGGAGGCGGAGCGCGACGCCCGCGTGCTGGTCGAGGAGGCGGTGGACGTCACGCTGCCGTACGACCGCGCCCCGCGCGGCGCCCGGCACCCGCTGACCACCATGGCCGAGCGCATCGAGGACACCTTCGTCGCGATGGGCTACCAGGTCGCGGAGGGCCCCGAGGTCGAGGCCGAGTGGCTCAACTTCGACGCCCTCAACCTGGGCCCGGACCACCCGGCCCGCTCGATGCAGGACACCTTCTTCGTCCAGGCCCCGGACGGCTCCGCCGACTCCGGCGTGGTGCTGCGCACCCAGACCTCCCCGGTCCAGGCCCGCACCATGCTCGACCGCGAGCCCCCGGTCTACGTGGTCTGCCCGGGCCGGGTCTACCGGACCGACGAGCTGGACGCCACCCACACCCCGGTCTTCCGGCAGGTCGAGGGCCTCGCGGTGGACGAGGGCATCACCTTCGCCGACCTCAAGGGCACCATCGAGGTGCTGGTCGAGAAGCTGATCGGTGGCGGCCTGGAGCTGCGCTGGCGCCCGTCCTACTTCCCGTTCACCGAGCCGAGCGCGGAGATCGACCTCCAGTGCTTCGTGTGCCGGGGTGCGAGCGTCGGCAACCCGGACCGGCCGTGCCGGACCTGTTCCTCCGAGGGCTGGATCGAGCTCGGCGGCTGCGGCGTGGTCAACCCGCGGGTGCTGGTCGCCTGCGGCGTCGACCCCAACCGCTACAGCGGCTTCGCCTTCGGCCTGGGCCTGGAGCGGATCCTGATGAATCGTCACAACGTCGCCGACATGCGCGACATGGTCGAGGGTGACGTCCGCTTCACCCTCCCGTTCGGGATGGAGATCTGATGCGCGTCCCGCTTTCCTGGCTGCGCGAGTACGTCGACCTGCCGGCCGGCGAGACCGGCCGTGACGTCGCGGAGCGCCTGGTCCGGGCCGGCCTGGAGGTCGAGACCGTCGAGCAGATCGGCACGGACCTCAAGGGTCCGCTGGTGGTCGGCGAGGTGCTCTCCATCGAGGAGCTGTCCGGCTTCAAGAAGCCGATCCGGCACTGCTTCGTGAACGTCGGCGACGCCAACGGCACCGGCGAGCCGCAGGAGATCGTCTGCGGTGCGACCAACTTCGCCGTCGGCGACAAGGTCGTGGTCGTGCTCCCGGGCGCCGTGCTGCCCGGCCCGTTCCCGATCGCGGCCCGCAAGACCTACGGCCACACCTCGGCCGGCATGATCTGCTCCGCCCGCGAGCTGGGCATGGGCGACGACCACGACGGCATCATCGTGCTCCCGCCGGAGTTCGAGCCCGGCACCGACGCCATCGAGCTGCTCCAGCTCGTCGACGAGGTGCTCGACATCGCCGTCACCCCGGACCGCGGCTACTGCCTGTCCATGCGCGGCGTGGCCCGTGAGGCCGCCGCCGCGTACGGGCTGCCGCTGGCCGACCCGGCGCTGCTCGACGTGCCGCCGGCGAACTCCTTCGGCTACCTGGTGAAGGTCAACGACCAGGCCGGCTGCGACCGCTTCGTGGCCCGTACGGTCGTCGGCGTCGACCCGAACGCCAAGTCCCCGATCTGGCTGCAGCGCCGGCTCCAGAAGTCGGGCATCCGCCCGATCTCGCTGACCGTCGACATCACCAACTACGTGATGCTGGAGGTCGGCCAGCCGCTGCACGCCTAC
Source organism: Kitasatospora sp. NPDC127116 (assembly GCF_042677365.1). Taxonomy (NCBI): domain Bacteria; kingdom Bacillati; phylum Actinomycetota; class Actinomycetes; order Kitasatosporales; family Streptomycetaceae; genus Kitasatospora; species Kitasatospora sp. NPDC127116. The sequence goes on along the minus strand of NZ_JBHXTL010000052.1, from coordinate 36,678 downwards.
GACAAGCAGCGCGTGTCGGGCCCGATCACGGTCCGCCGGGCGGAGCAGGGCGAGAGCCTCACCACCCTCGACGGGGTCGAGCGCAAGCTCTCCGCCGAGGACCTGCTGATCTGCGACAACAGCGGCCCGATCGGCCTGGCCGGTGTGATGGGCGGCGCTTCCACCGAGATCCTCGACCCGGCCGCGGGGCCGGGCACCACCGAGGTGATCATCGAGGCGGCGCACTTCGACGCGGTCGCCATCGCCCGCAGCGCCAAGCGGCACAAGCTGCCCTCCGAGGCGTCCAAGCGCTTCGAGCGCGGCGTCGACCCGGAGGCCGCCCGTGCAGCCGCGCAGCGCGCCGTCGACCTGCTGGTCCTGATCGCCGGCGGCACCGCCGAGGCCGGGGTCACCGACATCGCGGCCCCGCACCCGGTGCGCACCATCACCATCGCCGCCGACCTGCCCGACCGGGTGGCCGGCACCGGGTACGGCCGCGAGACCGTCACCCGGCGCCTGCAGGAGATCGGCTGCTCGGTCTCCGGCGCCGACGTCCTGGAGGTCACCCCGCCGACCTGGCGCCCGGACCTCACCGACCCGTACGACCTCGCGGAGGAGGTCATCCGGCTGGAGGGCTACGACAACGTCCCCGCCCGGATGCCCGACGTTCCCCCGGGCAAGGGCCTGACCGAGGCCCAGCGGGTGCACCGCCGGATCGGCGTCGCGCTGGCCGGGGCCGGCTACGTCGAGGTCAACAACTACCCGTTCCTCGGCGAGACCGCCTTCGAGGCGCTCGGCCTGGAGGCGGACGACCGGCGCCGCCGCACGGTGAAGCTGGTCAACCCGCTGAACGACGAGGAGCCGGCGCTGCGCACCACGCTGCTGCCGGGCCTGCTCGGCGCGCTGCGCCGCAACGTCGGCCGGGGCAACACCGACCTGGCGATCTTCGAGACCGGCACCGTCTTCCTGCCCAAGGACGAGCTGAGCGTGGCCCCGCGTCCGGCGGTCGACCACCGGCCCAGCGACGAGGAGCTGGCCGCGCTGGACGCCGCGCTGCCGGACCAGCCGCGCCGGATCGCCGTCGCCCTCGCGGGCGAGCGGCTGCCGTCGGGCTGGTGGGGCAAGGGTGCCCAGGCCTCCTGGGCGGACGCCGTCGAGGCGGCCCGCACGGTGGCCCGGGCGGCCGGCATCGAGCTGACCGTCCGGCAGGGCCAGCTGGCCCCGTGGCACCCGGGCCGTTGCGCCGAGCTGCTGGTGGCCGGCACCGACCGGGTGGTCGGCCACGCCGGTGAGCTGCACCCGCGGGTGGTCAAGGCGCTCGGGCTGCCGGCCCGCACCGCCGCGATGGAGATCGACATCGACCTGCTCACCGCCGACGGTGCCGAGCGGGTCGGCGGTCCGACCGTCTCCGGTTTCCCGGTGGCGACCCAGGACGTCGCGCTGATCGTCGACACCGCTGTCCCGGCCGCCGAGGTCGAGGCCGCGCTGCGCTCCGGCGCGGGCGAACTGCTGGAGGCCATCCGGCTGTTCGACGTGTTCACCGGTGAGCAGGTCGGCGAGGGCAAGAAGTCGCTGGCGTACGCGCTGCGCTTCCGCGCGACCGACCGCACCCTGACCGCCGACGAGGCGACCGCCGCCCGCGAGGCGGCCGTCGCCGAGGCCGTCGCCCGCACCGGCGCGGTGCTGCGCGGCGTCTGACGCGGTCGTAGTACCCAGGAGGGCCCCGCCCCGGACCACGAGTCCGGGGCGGGGCCCTTTCCGTTTCCTCGGGTTGACACTTCCCCGGGTTGACGGTGCGTCGGTTCATCGTTTATCTCTTTACCTATGGAAGTAGATAAAGACGATGCCGACCAGCCCTCCCCGATCGAGTTCCGCCTGGACCCGGCCTCCGGCGTCCCGACCTACCTGCAGCTCGTGCAGCAGGTCGAACAGGCGCTGCGGATGGGCTGGTTGACCGAGGGGGACCGGCTGCCCCGGGTGCGCGAGGTGGTGGCCGGGCTGGCGATCAACCCGAACACCGTGCTCAAGGCGTACCGCGAACTGGAGCACCGCGGCCTCGCGGCCGGCCGCCGGGGCCAGGGCACCTTCGTGCGGGGCCTGCCCGCCGGGGTGGTGCCGCTGCGCGAGCGGGCCGCGCTGCGCCGCGGGCTGCTGGACTGGATGCGCTCGGCGCGGACCGCCGGGCTGGACGAGGAGGGGATGGCCGCGGTGTTCGAGGACGCGCTGCGCGACCTGCGCGAGGACCGGGACGGGGTGGTGGCCTGATGGCCGTGGACACGGTGATCGACTGCGCCGGGCTCGGCAAGCGCTACCGGCGCTCCTGGGCGCTGCGGGACTGCCGGCTCGCCGTCCCCGCCGGGCACGTGGTGGCCCTGGTCGGCCCCAACGGCGCCGGCAAGACCACGCTGCTCAGCCTGGCCGCCGGACTGACCCTGCCGAGCGAGGGCGCGCTGACCGTCCTCGGCGACCAGCTGCCCGGCTCCCCGCGCGCGTTGGACCGGATCGGCTTCGTCGCCCAGAACGCCGCGCTCTACCCCGGCGTGCCCGTGCGCGACCTGCTGGCGATGGGCCGTCACCTCAACCGCCGCTGGGACGACGCCCGGGCCCGTACCCACCTGGACGGCCTGGGCATCCCGCTGGACCGCAAGTACGGCCGCCTCTCCGGCGGTCAGCAGGCCCAGGTCTCGCTCGCGCTGGCACTCGCCAAGCGCCCCGAACTCCTGCTGCTGGACGAGCCCCTGGCCGCTCTCGACCCGCTCGCGCGGCACGACTTCATGGCCGTGCTGCTGACCGCGGTGGCCGAGGACGGGATGTCGGTGGTGTTCTCCTCGCACGCCGTCAACGAACTGGAGCAGAGCTGCGACTACCTGGTGGTGCTCGGCGCCGGCCGGGTCCAGGTCGCGGGGGAGGTGGACGACCTGCTGGCCGGCCACCGGATGCTCACCGGCCCGACCGCCGAGGCCGACCGGGTGGCCGGGCAGCTGCCGGTGGTCCGCGACCGCCGGGCCGGCGCCCAGTCCCACCTGCTGGTCCGCACCGGCGGCGTGGACGCCCCGGTCTCCGGCTCCTGGCACCAACAGCGCGTCGGGCTGACGGAGTTGGTGCTCGCCTACCTGCGCGAGCCGGCCGCCTCCGCCCTCCCCGGCCCGCGCGGGGCCGTCCACCCGAACGAGAAGGTGCTGCTGCCGTGAGCTCCCTGTCCCTCGCCCCGCCCCGCTCCGCCGTCCTGCGGGCGGCCGGGCTGCGGCACCGGCCCGCGCTGCTGACCCTGCTGACGGTGATGGCCGCGATCTCCCTCGCGCTGCTGGTCCACGGCTGGTACCTGCACGACGGCCTGGCCCGCACCGGCGCGGCCTCCTGCGACCCGGCCACCGACGCCTGCATGGCCATGTACAAGCAGTTCCTGCACGAGTACGGCGACGGTCTGCTGGCGCTCGACTCCGTGTTCTACGTCCTCGGCGGGGCCTTCGGGGCCTTCCTCGGGGGCCCGCTGCTGGCACGGGAGTTCGAGTACGGCACGGTGCGTTTCGCCTGGACCCAGGGCGCCGGGCGGACCCGCTGGACGGTGGGCGGCCTGGTCATGGGCGGTGCGGTGCTGGCCGTCGTGGCGGTGCTGTTCGGACTGCTGCTGCGCTGGTGGAGCGGGCCGCTGACGCTCCGGGTCGGGGGGTTCAGCCCGGAGGTCTTCGTGCAGACTCCGCCGGTGCTGGTCGGACGGGTGCTGGTGGCCTTCGGGGTCGCGGTGCTGGCCGGTGCGGTGCTCCGCCGTACGGTGGTCGCGGTGGGGGCCGGCCTGCTGGCCTCGGTGGCGCTGCCGTTCCTCGCCCACTCCGTGCGCGCGCACTACCTGCCTCCGCTGGAGGACGCGGTGCACTCCATGAAGCCCATGGCGCTGGACGACCGCTGGGTGCTGAACGTCTGGTTCTCCGACCCGGCCGGGAAGCGGATCTCGACCGGCGCCTTCTACGACATCGGCGGGGACTTCGCCCACCTCCAGGAGCTGGTGCGCGACGGCGGCTACACCGCGCACGAGGTGTACCAGCCGGCGAGCAGGTTCTGGCCGTTCCAGTTCATCGAGTTCGGCTGGACGCTCCTGCTCGCGGTGGCGCTGTGCGCGGCGGCGGTCTGGTGGGTGCGGCGCCGGGCGTTCTGAGCCCCGGCCGCAAGATCTCTTGAAGAGGTTCCGTCAAAACCCTTGCGGGAGTGCGGCGTCAGGGCTTTTCCTTTTTCTCGTTAGGAAAGTTTCCTAACCCACGAGGAATCGGAGCGTCCCATGCGCCCTCAGCCCCGTCGTGCCCTCCGCATCGCCCTCGCCGCCGCCCTGGTGGCCGCGCCGCTGACCGTCGCGGCCACCTCGGCGGCCCAGGCCGCCCCGTCGCCGGCCGCCGCCGTCCAGTTCAAGGGGGTCGGGCTGGACGACCCGCACAAGAAGGACATCGCCATGCAGCTGGTGTCCAGCGCGGAGAACTCGTCGCTGGACTGGAAGGCCCAGTACAAGTACATCGAGGACATCAAGGACGGCCGCGGCTACACCGCCGGCATCATCGGCTTCTGCTCCGGCACCGGTGACATGCTGGACCTGGTCCAGCACTACACCGACCTCAAGCCCGGCAACATCCTGGCCAAGTACCTGCCGGCCCTGAAGAAGGTCAACGGCAGCGAATCGCACGCCGGCCTCGGCTCCGCCTTCGAGAAGGACTGGGCCACCGCCGCCAAGGACACCGTCTTCCAGCAGGCCCAGAACGACGAGCGCGACCGGGTGTACTTCAACCCCGCCGTCAACCAGGCGAAGAGCGACGGCCTGCGCGCGCTCGGCCAGTTCGCCTACTACGACGCCATCGTCATGCACGGCCCGGGCAACAGCTCGGACAGCTTCGGCGGCATCCGCGCCGCCGCCATGAAGAAGGCCAGGACGCCCGCCCAGGGCGGCGACGAGGCCACCTACCTCAAGGCCTTCCTGGACGCCCGCAAGGTGGTCATGAAGAAGGAGGAGGCGCACTCGGACACCAGCCGGGTCGACACCGAGCAGCTGGTCTTCCTCAACGCCAAGAACTTCGACCTCAACCCGCCGCTGAAGTGGAAGGTCTACGGCGACAGCTACGCCATCAACAGCTGACGCCCCGACAGGCGAAAGGGCCCGGCGGCCGTGAACCGGCCGCCGGGCCCCGCCGTCCGTCCCGCCGCGGGTGTCAGGCGCTCGCGGTGTAGTCGTAGAAGCCCCGGCCGGACTTGCGGCCCAGCAGGCCGGCGTCGACCATCCGGGAGAGCAGCGGGGGAGCGGCGTACAGCGGCTCCTTGTACTCGTCGTACATCGACTCGGCGATCGAGACGATGGTGTCCAGGCCGATCAGGTCGCACAGCCGCAGCGGGCCCATCGGGTGGGCGCAGCCGGCCTCCATGCCCTTGTCGATGTCCGAGGCGGTGGCCACGCCCGTCTCGAACATCCGCACCGCGGACAGCAGGTACGGCACCAGCAGCGCGTTGACCACGAAGCCGGCCCGGTCACGGGCGCGGATCGGCTCCTTGCCGAGCACCTGGGAGGCGAAGGCCTCGACCCGCTCGGTGGTGGTCGCCGAGGTGGTCAGGGTCGGGATGACCTCGACCAGCTTCTGCACCGGCGCCGGGTTGAAGAAGTGCAGGCCGATCACCTGCTCCGGGCGGCTGGTGGCGGCGGCCAGCTTCACGATCGGGATCGAGGAGGTGTTGGAGGCGAGGATCGCGTCGCGGCGCTCGACCACCCGGTCCAGGGTCTCGAAGATCCGGACCTTGATGTCCTCGCGCTCGGCGACGGCCTCGACCACCAGGTCGCGGTCGGCGAAGTCGGACAGCTCGACGGTGAAGGACAGCCGGGCCAGCGCCTCGTCCCGCTCCTCGGGCGTCAGCTTGCCCCGCTTGACGGCCGTCTCCAGGGAGTTGGTCAGCCGGGTGCGGCCGAACTCCAGCGCCTCACCGCTGGCCTCCGACACCAGGACGTCCAGCCCGGCCCGGGCGAAGACCTCGGCGATTCCCGACCCCATCAGGCCGCAGCCGATCACTCCGACGCGCGCGATGTCACTCACTCAGTTGCCCTTCGACGGTGCTGGGGGTCGCCCAGCCAGCGGGTGGCCCAGCGAGCTGCTGGACAACGGGCCGGTGTGCCGGAATGGGTGCACCGGTCACCGCCCCGACGACGTTACTACTCCGTACCGGCCAGTAGGTCACCCCCTCCCCGGCAGGGTGCCACGGCCGGGAGTCCCCCGAACGAGTGAGGCGGCGACCCCGGACCCGTGTGCCCGGGCCCGGCTCCGCCCGGCGCCCGACAGAATGCCGCAGACGGGGGCCGGGGGCGGAAGAGGACAGGGCCGGGCACGCGAAGGGAGTACGGGGTGTCGACGGGATCGCTCGCAGGACAGGTCGCCCTGATCACCGGGGCCGGCCGGGGCATCGGCCGGGAACTCGCCATCGGCCTGGCCGCCGAGGGGATGTCCGTCGGCCTGGTCGGCCGGACCCACGAGACACTGACCGACACCCTCAAGGAGTGCGTCAGGCGCGGCGCCCGGGGCGTCGCCGTGACCGCCGACGTCACCCGCCCCGGCTCGGTGCGCGAGGCGGTCCGGCTGGTCGAGCGCGACCTCGGGCCGATCGACCTGCTGGTCAACAACGCCGGCCTGGTCGACCGCGCCGAGGTGCCGCTCTGGGAGACCGACGCCAACCAGTGGTGGCAGGTGATCGAGACCAACCTGCGCGGCCCCTACAACCTGCTGCGCTGCGTGCTCCCCGGCATGGTCGCCCGCCGGCGCGGCCGGGTGATCAACCTCAATTCCGGCTTCGCGCTGCGCCCGGACGGCGACTACACCGCGTACGCCACCTCCAAGGGCGCGCTGCTCCAGCTCTCCGACAACATGGCGGACTCGCTGGCCCGCAACGGCGTCGTCGTCCTCGACATCAGCCCGGGCGCGGTGGCCACCGACATGACCGCCGGGATGCCGATGTTCAAGGGCACCACGGACTGGGGCTCCATCCCGTACATGGTCGCGGTCACCGTGGACGCGGCCCGCGGCCGCTTCGACGGGCTGCACGGGCGCTTCATCCACGCCGGCCGGGACGACCTGGAGGAACTGGTCAACCGGGCCGACGCGATCCGCGCCGCGGACGCCCGCACGCTGCGGCTGCGCCCGTACAAGGACGACGACCCGATGCTCTGACCAGGGCGTTCAGGCGCAGAGCTGGCTGGCGGTCACCGGCTTGAGCCCCGCCTTGGCCAGGCCGTCCAGGATGCCGGGCAGCGCGTCCACCGTGCACTGGTGCCCCATGTGCAGCGCCACCACCGAGCCGCCGCGCACCGAGTTCAGCACCCGGCGCTGCAGCTCGGCGGCCGAGGGGTCGTTGTAGTCGCGCGGGTCGACGTCGAAGGACAGCACGTGCTCGTACCCGACCGCCCTGGCCTGCTCGCGCACCATCGGGGTGGCGTACTGCGCGGCGGAGGGGCGGAACCAGCGGCCGATCGAGCCGGTGAGCCGCTGCAGGCGCTCGGCGCACTGGGCGATCTCGGCGCGAGCCTGGTCGGGCGCCATGGCCGAGATGTTGAGGTGGTTCTGGGTGTGGTTGCCCAGCTCGTGGCCGCCGTCCAGGATCCGCCGGGCCATCTGCGGCTGCTGGTCGAGCCAGCTGCCGACGACCATCACGGTCACCTTGGCGCCGCGCTGCTCGGCGGCCTCCAGCAGGGCGGTGGCCAGCTTCGGGTCGCCGCTGCCGTGGAAGGTGAGCGCCACGTTCCTCCCGGTGCGCGGCCCGTACGCGACCTCGGCCGGGGTGCCGGGCGCGAGCGGCGGCAGCACGGGCGGGGCCGGCGGGGCGGAGGGCTGGGCGGCGGCCGCGGCGGCGGTCGGCCCACCGTCGGGCCCGGGCTCCGCCGGGGCGGTGGGCGCGGGGGAGGCAGGGCCCTCCGCGCCGTTCCAGGCCGGGTCGGTGGTGTGCTGCGGGTCCACGGTCCCGGGGTGCGCGGCGAGTGCCCCCGGGTCGGCCCGGCGGAGCGTTCCGGTGCCGCACGCGGCGAGCAGGCCGCCGGTGGCGGCGAGGGCGGCGATCCGGGCGGTGGCGCGCAGTACGGTGCGGCGGTCGGCAGTCATCGGCAGCCAGCATAGAGAGGACGGCTCCGGCGGGCGATCCGACCCGACCGTGCCGGCACCGGCTTTGACGTGCACACACTCTGTGACCGGGTGTTGCGTAAACCTGAACTCCCGCTGTTTCCGCGGTGTGTCCTTGGATACGATCACCGCGCACCGTGAGTTGACCGGCGGTGGCCAAACTCTTCCGGCATTGCGCATTGGGGGCGGACAGGATGTACGAGGACGGCGCGGCGACCGGCCGGAGCACGGACACCGAGTGGGACTGGGCCAGAGCCGAGGACTGGCAGCCCCCGAGCGAGCTGGACACCGGCGTCCCGCACACCGCCCGGATGTACGACTACTACCTCGGCGGCAAGGACAACTTCGAGGCCGACCGCAAGGCCGCCCAGGCCGCGATCTCCGCCTACCCCGCGCTGCCGCTGCTGGCCCGCACCAACCGGCAGTTCCTCGGCCGCGCCGTGGAGTTCGTCGCGAGCCGGGGCGTGCGCCAGTTCGTCGACATCGGCACCGGCATCCCGGCGGTCGGCTCCACCAACGAGGTCGCCCAGCGGGTCGCCCCGGACGCCCGGGTGGTGTACGTGGACAACGACCCGATCGTCGCCACCCACGCCCGCGCCCTGCTGGCCGGCCACCCCGCCGGGCACACCTCGGTGATCGAGGCCGACCTGCGCGACCCGGCCGCGATCCTCGGCCACCCCGCGCTGGCCGGCGCCGTCGACCTCTCCCGGCCGGTCGCGCTGATGCTGGTCGCCGTGCTGCACTTCATCCGCGACGAGGAGGGTGCGCAGCAGATCGTCCGCACCCTGCGCGACGCGCTCGCCCCGGGCAGCGCGCTGATCCTCTCCCACGGCAGCCCCGACTTCGCCTCCCGCGAGAGCGCCTCCGAGGGCACCCGCATCTACCGCAGCGCCAGCGCCCCGCTCGTGCTGCGCCCGCGGTCCGGCGTCGAACCCTTCTTCGGCGACTTCGAGTTCGCCGGCCCCGGGCTCGTCCAGCTCCCGCTCTGGCGCCCCGTCCCGGGCCACGTGCCCACCTCCGAACTCCCCGAGGGCTGGCAGGACGTCTCGGCGTACGCCGGTGTCGCCTTCAAGAAGTAGCCCCGAGCATCCCTCGGGCTCCGGTCCCGGTGCCCCCTCCTGCGCCGGGACCGGACCGTCGAAGCCTATGGACCGCCACTGACAGTCCCTCACCGCCGCGGGTACCCTGCGGCGTGACCACCACCGACCTGCCCCCGCTGCCCCCCGGCGTCGCCGAACTGCTGCGGGCCGTCGACGCCCCGCCCCGCCTGGTCGCCCACCTCGCCCTGGTGCACGAAGTGGCCGGGGAGATCGTCGGCTTCTGCGCCCGCGCGGGCCTGGCCTTCGACCACGAGGCCGTCCTGTACGGCGCCGCCACCCACGACATCGGCAAGACCGTCCACCCCGAGGAGCTCTCCGCCCCCGGCTCCCTGCACGAGCCCGCCGGGTACGCCCTGCTGCTCGCCCGCGGCGTCCCCGAGCACCTCGCCCGCTTCGCCCGCGGCCACGCGAGCTGGGACGGTCCCGGCGTCACCGTCGAGTCACTGCTGGTCAGCCTGGCCGACAAGGCCTGGAAGAACAAGCGGGTCCCGGACCTGGAGGACCTGGTGGTCGAGCGCCTCGCCACCGCCGGCGGGCAGGAACGCTGGGAGGCCTTCCTCGCCCTGGACGACCTGCTCGCCCGGATCGGCGAGGACGCCCCGCGGCGGCTCGCCGTCCAGGCCGCCCACCCGGTGCGGACCGGGTGAAAATCGGCGCGACACGACGGGCGGGCCGGTGTTAGCTTCCGCGACATGGAACCCCTGAGCGAGAACGAGATCCGCGCGTCCTTCGTCAACTGCTCCAAGGGCGAGGCCCGCCGGCTCAACCTGCCCCGGGGCCTGGCGGAGCTGCCCTGGGAGCACCTGGACTTCCTCGGCTGGCGGGACCAGGGCGCGCCCGACCGGGCGTACCTGGTGGCGCCGTACCAGGGCGAGACGGTCGGCCTGACGCTGCGCTCGCCGGTGATCCGGCGCAGCCTGACCAAGACCAACGTGTGCTCGCTGTGCATCACCGCGCACGCCGGGTCCGGGGTCGCGCTGCTCGCCGCCCGCCGGGCCGGGGCGGCCGGGCGCGAGGGCAACACGGTCGGCACCTACATCTGCGCCGACCTCGCCTGCTCCCTCTACGTGCGCGGGCTGAAGAAGTCCACCCTGGTCACCCGGCCCGACGAGTCGCTGCCGCTGGAGCTGCAGATCGACCGGACGGTGGGCAACCTCGGCGGCTTCCTCGCCAAGGTGCTCGCCACCGCTGCCGTGTAACGGTTCCGGGCCTGTCCGTGCCCGGGCCTGTCCCTGCCCGTACCTCTCCGTGCCCGGGCCTGTCCGTGCCCGGGCACGGTTCGGCGCCCGCGCGGCTCAGGTCCGGCGCAGCTGGTCCAGCTCGCGGCGCTCCCGCTTGGTCGGCCGCCCGGCCCCCCGGTCCCGCGTCCCGGCCGCCGCGACGAACTCGCGCGGCGGCCGCGGCGGGCTGTTGTCGACCAGGCACTGCGCCGCGACCTCGGCGCCGACCCGCTTGCGGATCAGCTTCTGCACCACCACGACCCGTTCGTGGCCCTCCTCACGGACCCGCACCTCGTCCCCGGGCTTCAGCGCCTGGGCCGGCTTGGCCCGCTCGCCGTTCACCTTGACGTGTCCGGCCCGGCAGGCCGCCGCCGCCAGCGCCCGCGTCTTGACCAGCCGGACCGACCAGATCCAGCTGTCCACCCGCACGCTTCCCTCGTGTTCAGCCATCCCCGGAGCCTATCCAAGGCCGGCCGCCGGTCAGCCCCGGGCGCCGCGCGGCGCCTCCTGGACCGCCCAGCCGTTCCCGTCCGGGTCGTTGAAGAACACGAAGTTGTTCCACGCCTCGCCGTGCCCGTTCGCCCGGCCCCCCGCCACGAAGTGCTGGACCGGGCTGACCGCCACGCCCCGCGCCGCCAGTTCGGCGTGCGCCTTCTCGATGTCCGGCACCACCAGCTGGAGCCCCTTGACCGATCCGGGCGGAGAGTCGATCACCCCCTTGCCCACCACGATGGAGCAGGGCGAGCCGGGGGGCGTCAGCTGGACCACCCGGATCCCGTCCCGCAGCAGGGTGTCGTGGTCGACGGTGAACCCGGCCTGCTCCTCGTAGAAGAGCTTCGAGCGGTCCACGTCCGACACCGGGACCACCACGACTTCGAGTTTCCACTCCATCGCCCTCACCCCTCTCGGTCGGGCTCTTCCAGTATCCGTCCGTAATCGCTCCCGGGGGCCGTCGGATAGCCTGAGAACACGATGAATCCCCAGACCACGCCCGCCGCGACCCCGCCGGACACCGCCCTGGCCACCCCGTGGGGCGCCTTCGAGCTCACCCGTTTCCCCGTGGACCCGCGCGAGCGGCTGCGGGCCTGGGACGCCGCCGACGAGTACCTGCTGCGCCACCTGGCGGGCGAGGCCGACAGCGCGGCCGGCGCCGCGACGGAGCTGGCCGGCCGTACGGTCGCCGTCCTCGGCGACCGCTGGGGCGCGCTGACCACCGCGCTCGCCGAGTACCGGCCGGTCCAGATCACCGACTCCCACCTCGGCCGGCAGGCCACCCTGGCCAATCTGGCCCGGGCCGGCGCCGCCGTCGACGAGACCCGGCTGCTCACCACCCGGGACGCCCCGCCGGAGCGGATCGACGTGCTGCTGGTGCGCGTCCCCAAGAGCCTGGCCCTGCTGGAGGACCAGCTGCACCGGCTCGCCCCCGCGCTCCACGAGGGCACCGTGGTGATCGGCTCCGGCATGGTCACCGAGATCCACACCTCCACGCTCCAGCTCTTCGAGCGGATCCTCGGGCCGACCCGCACCTCACTGGCCGTGCGCAAGGCCCGGCTGATCCTCTGCACCCCGGACCGGGCGCTCGACGCCGGTCCCAACCCGTGGCCGCACCGCTACGCGCTGCCGTCGGACATCGGTGCCGCCTCCGGCCGTACGGTCGTCAACCACGCGGGCACCTTCTGCGCGGACCGGCTGGACATCGGCACCCGCTTCTTCCTGGCCCACCTGCCCGTCCCCGCCCCCGGCGCCCGGGTGGTGGACCTCGGCTGCGGCAACGGGGTGGTCGGTACGGCCGCCGCGCTGGCCGGGCCCGGCGCGGAGCTGGTCTTCGTGGACGAGTCGCACCAGGCGGTGGCCTCCGCCGAGGAGACCTTCCGCACCAACCTGGGCCCGGACGCCCCGGCCGGGTTCCTGACCGCCGACGCCCTGGCCCCGGACGTGGTCGCCGCCGGCTCGGTGGACCTGGTGCTCAACAACCCGCCGTTCCACTCCCACCAGGCCACCACCGACGCCACCGCCTGGCGGATGTTCACCGGCGCCAAGCGGGCGCTGCGGCCCGGCGGGGAACTCTGGGTGGTCGGCAATCGCCACCTCGGCTACCACGTCAAGCTGCGCCGCCTCTTCGGCAACTGCCAACTCGTCGCCGGTAACCCCAAGTTCGTGGTGCTGCGGGCCGTCAAGCGCTGACCGGGCCGCCCCGCCCCGGCGGGGTCCGGCACGCACTCCTTGCATGAATTTTCCGTCACGCGTATATTCATGCCACAACTAAGGAGGAACGCCATGGCATTGCGAGTCGCCGTCGCCGGCGCGAGCGGTTACGCGGGCGGCGAGGTGCTGCGCCTGCTGCTCGGCCACCCGGAGATCGAGATCGGGGCGCTGACCGGCGGCTCGAACGCGGGCACCAGACTGGGTGCGCTCCAGCCGCACCTCCTCCCGCTCGCCGACCGCGTCCTGGAGGCCACCACCCCCGAGGTGCTGGCCGACCACGACGTGGTGTTCCTGGCGCTGCCGCACGGCCAGTCCGCCGCGGTCGCCGAGGAGCTCGGCCCGAACGTCCTGGTGATCGACTGCGGCGCCGACTTCCGGCTCAGGGCCGCCGCCGACTGGGAGCAGTTCTACGGCTCCGCGCACGCCGGCACCTGGCCCTACGGCCTGCCCGAACTCCCCGGCCACCGCGCCGCGCTGAAGGGCAGCAACCGGATCGCCGTGCCCGGCTGCTACCCGACGGCCGTCTCCCTGGCGCTGTTCCCCGCCTACGCCGCGCAGCTCGCCGAGCCGGAGGCCGTGGTGGTCGCCGCCTCCGGCACCTCCGGCGCCGGCAAGGCCGCCAAGCCGCACCTGCTGGGCAGTGAGGTGATGGGCAGCGTCAGCCCGTACGGCGTCGGCGGCGTCCACCGGCACACCCCGGAGATGGCGCAGAACCTCACCCCGCTCGCGGGCGAGCCGGTCTCCGTCTCCTTCACCCCCACCCTCGTCCCGATGCCGCGCGGCATCCTCGCCACCTGCTCGGCCAAGGCCCGGCCGGGGGTGACGGCGCAGAGCCTGCGCGCCGCCTACACCGAGGCGTTCGCGGACGAGCCCTTCGTCCACCTGCTGCCCGAGGGGCAGTGGCCGCAGACCAGCAGCGTCTACGGCGCCAACACCGCCCTGGTCCAGGTCGCCCTGGACGCCGCCGCCGGGCGGATCATCGCGATCAGCGCGATCGACAACCTGGTCAAGGGCACCGCCGGCGGCGCGGTGCAGAGCATGAACATCGCCCTCGGCCTGCCCGAGGAGCTCGGCCTTCCCGTGAACGGAGTCGCACCGTGAGCACGACCACCAACGTCGGAGTGACCGCAGCCAAGGGCTTCCGCGCCGCCGGTGTGACCGCCGGCATCAAGGCTTCCGGCACTCCCGACCTCGCCCTGGTGGTCAACGACGGCCCCTCGCTCGCGGCCGCCGGCGTCTTCACCGCCAACCGGGTCAAGGCCGCGCCGGTGCTCTGGTCCGAGCAGGTCCTCAAGGGCGGCCGGGTCTCCGCGGTCGTCCTCAACTCCGGTGGCGCCAACGCCTGCACCGGCCCGCTCGGCTTCCAGGACACCCACGCCACCGCGGAGAAGGTCGCCGCGGAGCTGGGCCTCGGCGCGGGCGAGGTCGCCGTCGCCTCCACCGGCCTGATCGGGGTACGGCTGCCGATGGACATCCTGCTCCCCGGGGTCGCCCTGGCCGCCGGCGAGCTCGGCGAGGACGGCGGCGAGGCCGCCGCGATCGCCATCAAGACCACCGACACGGTGCACAAGACCGCCCAGTACACCAGCCCGGCCGGCTGGACGGTCGGCGGCATGGCCAAGGGCGCGGGCATGCTCGCCCCGAGCCTCGCCACCATGCTGGTCGTCCTCACCACCGACGCCGACCTGGACAGCGCCGCCCTGGACGCCGCGCTGCGCGGCGCCACCCGCACCACCTTCGACCGGATCGACTCCGACGGCTGCATGTCGACCAACGACACCGTGCTGCTGCTGGCCTCCGCCGCCTCCGGCACCACCCCGGAGCAGGCCGAGTTCGCCGAGGCCGTCCGCACGGTCAGCGCCGACCTGGCCCGCCAGCTGATCGGCGACGCGGAGGGCGCGAGCAAGGAGATCCGGATCGACGTCACCGGCGCCGCCACCGAGGACGAGGCGGTCGAGGTCGCCCGGACGATCAGCCGCAACAACCTGCTCAAGTGCGCCATCCACGGCGAGGACCCGAACTGGGGCCGGGTGCTGGCCGCGATCGGCACCACCTCCGCCGCCTTCGACCCGAACGAGCTGGACGTCGCCATCAACGGCGTCTGGGTCTGCAGGGCCGGCGGCGTGGGCGAGGACCGCGACCTGGTGGACATGAAGGGCCGCGAGGTCGTCGTCACCGCGAACCTCAACGCCGGTACGGCGGGCGCCACGCTGTGGACCAACGACCTGACGGCCGACTACGTTCACGAGAACAGCGCCTACTCGACCTGATCCGCGTCACTTCGTCCGCGACACCCTGAGCCGCGACACCTGATCCGCGACATCCTCCCCCAGCCTGCGGCCGGGGGGACCCCCATCGACGAGGGAATCCCGTGCAGATCGCACCCAAGGGCGAACAGGCCCGCAACAACACCGCGTTGCCCAAGGCCATGACGCTGATCGAGGCGCTGCCGTGGCTGGAGCGCTTCCACGGCAAGACCGTCGTGATCAAGTTCGGTGGCAACGCGATGGTGGACGAGAGCCTCAAGGCCGCCTTCGCCCAGGACGTCGTCTTCCTGCGCTACGCCGGTCTGCACCCGGTCGTGGTGCACGGCGGCGGCCCCCAGATCAGCGCCCAACTCGACCGGCTGGGCCTGGAGTCGAGCTTCACCAACGGCCTGCGGGTCACCACCCCGGAGACCATGGACGTGGTCCGGATGGTGCTCGCCGGCCAGGTGCAGCGCGAGCTGGTCGGCCTGCTCAACGGGCACGGCCCGTTCGCGGTCGGCATGACCGGCGAGGACGCCCACACCATGACGGCGGTCAAGCGCTACGCGGTGGTGGACGGCGAGCAGGTCGACATCGGCCTGGTCGGCGACATCGTCAACATCGAGTCCGGCGCGGTGAAGGCGATGATCGCCGACGGCCGCATCCCGGTCATCTCCTCGATCGCCCGCGGTACCGACGGCCACGTCTACAACATCAACGCCGACACCGCCGCCTCCGCCCTCGCGGTCGCGCTCGGCGCCGAGATGCTCGTCGTCCTCACCGACGTCGAGGGCCTCTACAAGGACTGGCCGAACTCGGACGACGTGATCAGCCAGCTCACCGCGAGCGAGCTGGAGGAGCTGCTGCCCGACCTGGCCAGCGGCATGCTCCCCAAGATGGAGGGCTGCCTGCGCGCCGTCCGCTCCGGCGTGGGCACCGCCCGCGTGCTGGACGGCCGGGTCCAGCACAGCCTGCTGCTGGAGATCTTCACCGACGAGGGCATCGGCACGATGGTCGTGCCGGACGACGAAGCGACCGTGACCGGGGGACTGGCATGACCGGCGGGACCGACATGACCGACGTGACGCACAACGAGCAGCTCGCCCAGCGGTGGCAGCACTCCTTCACCGACAACTACGGCACCCCCCGCATCCCGCTGGTGCGCGGCGAGGGCAGCAAGCTCTGGGACGCCGACGGCAAGGAGTACACCGACCTGCTCGGCGGCATCGCCGTCAACGCCCTCGGCACCGCCCACCCGGCCGTCGTCGAGGCCGTGAGCCGGCAGATCGCCACCCTCGGCCACGTCTCCAACCTCTTCATGGCCGAGCCCACCATCGCCCTCGCCGAGCGGCTGCTGGAGCTGGACGGCCGCCCGGGCGGGCGGGTGTTCTTCTGCAACTCCGGCGCCGAGGCCAACGAGGCCGCCTTCAAGATCAGCCGGCGGACCGGCCGCACCCACCTGGTCGCCCTCCAGGGCGCGTTCCACGGCCGCACCATGGGCGCCCTCGCGCTCACCGGCCAGCCCGCCAAGCAGGAGCCGTTCCGGCCGCTGCCCGGCGACGTCACCCACGTCCCGTTCGGCGACGTCGAGGCGCTGCGCGCGGCCGTCACCACCGGGACCGCCGCCGTCTTCCTGGAGCCGATCCAGGGCGAGAACGGCGCCGTCCCGCTGCCCGAGGGCTACCTGCGGGCGGCGCGCGAGATCACCCGGGCCACCGGCACCCTGCTGGTCCTGGACGAGATCCAGACCGGTGTCGGCCGCACCGGCCACTGGTTCGCCCACCAGGCGTACGAGGGCGTCGAGCCGGACGTGGTCACCCTGGCCAAGGCGCTCGGCGGCGGTCTGCCGATGGGCGCGGTGCTCGCCTTCGGGCCGGCCGCCGAACTGCTCACCCCGGGCCAGCACGGCACCACCTTCGGCGGCAACCCGGTGGCCGCCGCGGCCGGGCTCGCGGTGCTGGACACCATCGAGTCCGAGGGCCTGCTGGAGCACACCCGCAAGCTGGGCGAGCGGCTGCGGCACGGAATCGAGGCGCTCGGCGACCCGCTGGTCTCGCACGTGCGCGGGGCGGGCCTGCTGCTCGGCATCGTGCTCACCGAGCCGGTCTCGGCGCGGGTCCAGGCGGCCGCCCAGGAGGCGGGTTACCTGGTCAACGCGGCCGTCCCGGACGCCGTCCGGCTGGCCCCGCCGCTGGTGCTGACCGAGCAGGAGGCGGACGCCTTCCTGGCCGCGCTGCCGGGCATCCTCCGGACGGTGCGCGAGAGTGCCCCGGCCGATGCGAGTTGACCGTCGTCCGGGAGAATAATCACATGACCGCTTCCCGCTCCGGCTCGTCCGCCGCCGGCCCGACGCCGCAGGTCCCGCAGACCCGCACCGCGCGCCACCGGCGGATCGTGGACCTGCTCACCCGCCAGCCCGTGCGTTCGCAGAGCCAGCTCGCCAAGCTGCTCGCCGACGATGGACTCGTGGTGACCCAGGCCACCCTCTCCCGGGACCTGGACGAGCTGGGCGCGGTCAAGATCCGCAACCGGGACGGCGCGCTGATCTACGCCGTCCCGGCCGAGGGCGGCGACCGCACGCCGCGCGCGCCGATGGGGGAGTCGGCCAGCGAGGGCCGGATGGCCCGGCTGGCCGGCGAACTCATGGTCTCCGCGACGGCCTCCGGCAACCTGGTGGTGCTGCGCACCCCGCCGGGCGCCGCCCAGTTCCTGGCCTCTGCGATCGACCAGGCCGAGGTCTTCGAGATCATCGGCACCATCGCCGGCGACGACACCGTGCTGCTGATCAGCCGCGACCCGGCCGGCGGCCAGGCGCTCGCCGACCACCTCATGCAACTCGCCCAGGCGAAGGCCCAGTAGCGCCGCGCAGCGCCTGACCTCGACGAACCCCGGCCGACGGAGAACCCTCCGGCCGGGGTTTTGTGTTTCATACGGCGTCGTGCATACTTATGCCGTCCACTGCGCATGCATGAAGGAGTCACGCGATGACCGCCGAGCAGCCCTCCGACGTCCGCCTCTGGGGCGCGCGCTTCGCCGACGGCCCGTCCGAGGCGCTCGCCCGGCTCTCGGCCTCGGTCCACTTCGACTGGCGCCTCGCGCCGTACGACATCGCCGGCTCCAAGGCCCACGCCCGGGTCCTGCACAAGGCCGGCCTGCTCTCCGACGAGGAGCTGACCGGCATGCTGGGCGGCCTGGACCGGCTGCTGGCCGACGTCCGGGCGGGCACCTTCACCGGCACCGTCGCCGACGAGGACGTGCACACCGCCCTGGAGCGCGGCCTGCTGGAGCGCCTCGGCCCCGACCTCGGCGGCAAGCTGCGGGCCGGACGCTCCCGCAACGACCAGATCGCCACCCTGTTCCGGATGTACCTGCGGGACCACGCGAAGACCATCGGCAGCCTGCTGCTCGACCTCCAGCAGGCCCTCGTCGGCCTCGCCGAGGCGCACCCGGACACCGCGATGCCGGGCCGCACCCACCTCCAGCACGCCCAGCCGGTGCTCTTCGCCCACCACGTCCTCGCGCACGTGCAGGCCCTCGGCCGGGACGCCGAGCGGCTGCGCCAGTGGGACGCCCGCACCGCCGTCTCGCCGTACGGCTCCGGCGCGCTGGCCGGCTCCTCGCTCGGCCTCGACCCGGAGGCCGTCGCCGCCGAGCTCGGCTTCGAGGGCGGCTCGGCCGGCAACTCCATCGACGGCACCGCCTCGCGCGACTTCGTCGCCGAGTTCGCCTTCGTGACCGCGATGGTCGGCGTCAACCTCTCCCGGATCGCGGAGGAGGTGATCATCTGGAACACCAAGGAGTTCGGCTTCATCACGCTGCACGACGCCTTCTCCACCGGCTCCTCGATCATGCCGCAGAAGAAGAACCCGGACATCGCCGAGCTCGCCCGCGGCAAGTCCGGCCGGCTGATCGGCAACCTGACCGGCCTGCTGGCCACCCTCAAGGCGCTGCCGCTCGCCTACAACCGGGACCTCCAGGAGGACAAGGAGCCGGTCTTCGACTCCTGCGACACGCTGGAGGTGCTGCTGCCCGCGTTCACCGGGATGATGGCCACCCTCACCGTGCACCGGGAGCGGCTGGAGGAGCTGGCCCCGGCCGGCTTCTCGCTCGCCACCGACATCGCCGAGTGGCTGGTCAAGCAGGGCGTGCCGTTCCGGGTCGCGCACGAGGTGGCCGGCGCCTGCGTCAAGGTCTGCGAGGCCGAGGGCATCGAACTGTCCGACCTGACGGACGGGCAGTTCGCCGCGATCTCGGAGCACCTGACGCCCGAGGTGCGCTCGGTGCTCAGCGTCCACGGCGCCATCGCCGCCCGCAACGGGCGCGGCGGAACGGCCCCCTCGGCGGTCGCGGTCCAGCTCGCCGAGGTGAAGGCGGACCTGGCGCGGCAGCAGGAGTGGGTCCGGGGCTGACCCCTCGCGGGCGGCCGGCCCGCCGACGGAGGGGTCGACCCCCGGCACGGTCGGGATCGACGCCCGGGCGCGACGGGATCGACCCCCGGTGCGGCGGGGGAGGGGCGCGGCGGTCCGACCGGCGCGCCCCTCCCGTGTCCGCGCCCCGGCCCGGGCGTAACCGGCCCCGCCCCGGGCCGTCATGCACGGTGTGTGCACCCCCCTCCCGCCCGCCCCCTCCGCCGAGGACGTCTACCTCGCCGAAGCCCGCCGCCGCGCGGTCCGCGAGACCGTCGCCGCCCTGCCCGGCCGCTGTCCGCAGCTGATCGCCGCGCTCGCCGAGGACCCGCCGCCCACGTACCGTGAGCTCTCCGAGCGGCTCGGCATGCCGCGCGGCTCGATCGGCCCCACCCGCTCGCGCTGCCTGGCCTGCCTGCGGATGCTGCTCCACGCGGAGCGCTACCCCTGAGCGCCACCCCTGAGCAGCCCGTGCGGCCGGGCGGAACCCGTGCGGCACGGGAGGTGACCCTGCTCACGTCCGCCCCCGCGAAGGTTGAGCGGAGCTGACACCCGGGTAGAGCGCTGGCGAACGCAGCTCTTGACGGTGGTGCGATCACTCGGATACTGAGCGTGAGCGCGCCACCCTCTGCGCGCCGGGCACGACGACTGGGGAGGCCCCTCCACATGGGCATGAGCGTGATCATCTCGGCTGCGGAGGCCGAGGACGCGGAGCAGATCCTCAAGCTCCAGTACCTCGGCTACCAGCCCGAGGCCGAGCTGTACGGCGACTGGGCGATCGAGCCCCTGACGCAGAGCCTGGAGAGCCTGCGCGCCGAACTGTCCGAGGACCACTTCCTGGTCGCCCGGCTGGGCGACGAGGTGGTCGGCACCGTCCGCGGCCGCGTCGGCGACGACGGCGTCGCCCGGATAGGGCGCCTGGTCGTCCACCCGCGGATGCAGCGCCACGGCCTCGGCGGCCGCCTGCTGGACGCGCTGGAGCGCCGCATGGCCCAGGAGGGCCCGGTGAGCGCCTACCGGCTGTCCACCGGCCACCGCAGCCTCGGCAACCTGCGGCTGTACGCTCGACAGGGGTACCGCCAGACCGGGGTCGAGCAGATCACCAGCCGGCTGAGCTACGTCCACCTGGAGAAGCCCGCCGCGACGCCGCTCGCGGCGACGGCCTGAGCCCGCCGCCCCGCGCACGTTTCCCGGCGCCGCCACCATCCGGACCACCGGTGGCGGCGCCGAGCCGTATCCATGCAGGTCACAGGGGTATCTGTCCGCATTGCGGACAGCTCCGCCAAACAATTGGGCGGAATTCGACCCATCTGTTTTACTGGCTCACATGACTGCGACGACGAACTGGACCCCCACCGGCACCCTGCCGGCAGGTGAGCGTGCCATGTGTCGTCGAATGTGTCACTGCTGAGGGCCACCGCCCCCGGCGCCCCGCTGAGGGCGCCTCCCCCTCGCGCCCCGAAGCGAGACTCCGGCAGCGCTCCCGCCCGTGCGAGCGCGCCCCTCCTCCCGGACCCCTTCCCCCGTCGTGCCCGCATCCGCGCGGGTGCCGTTGACCCGTTGGGGCCACGCCGTCGCGCGGCCCCGGCGTCCAACGGCCACGATCGAGGGACGCCAGGTCCGGACCCTCCTGGCGCAGCGCCGTGAGGTCGCCCCGCCGACCGCAAGCAGGTCGGGCGGTCGACCCGCGCCGCCCGCCCCCGACCCACGGAAAGCCGCTGTGATCACCACCACGGACCTGACGAAGGTCTACCGTTCCCGAGGCCGCGAGGTGACCGCCCTCGCCGGTGTCGACCTGCACGTCCGCCCGGGCGAGGTCTACGGAGTCGTCGGCACCAGCGGTGCCGGCAAGTCCACCCTCATCCGCTGCGTGAACATGCTGGAGCGCCCGTCCTCCGGCACGGTCACCGTGGACGGGGTCGAGCTGACCGCGCTGGCCGGCGGCGAGAACCGGGCCGGCAAGGAGCTGCGCGAGGCCCGCCGCCGGATCGGCATGGTCTTCCAGCACTTCAACCTGCTCTCCTCGCGGACGGTGCAGCAGAACGTCGAGCTCCCGCTGGAGATCATCGGCCTGGACCGCACCGAGCGCCGCCGCAAGGCCGCCGAACTGCTCGACCTGGTCGGCCTGGGCGACAAGGCCCGCAGCTACCCCAACCAGCTGTCCGGCGGCCAGAAGCAGCGCGTCGGCATCGCCCGGGCGCTGGCCGGCGACCCCAAGGTGCTGCTCTCCGACGAGGCCACCTCGGCGCTCGACCCGGAGACCACCCGCTCGATCCTCAAGCTGCTGCGCGAGCTCAACCAGCAGCTGGGCCTCACCGTCCTGCTGATCACCCACGAGATGGACGTCATCAAGTCCGTCTGCGACTCCGCCGCCCTGATGCGCGGCGGCCGGGTGGTCGAGTCCGGCGAGCTCACCGACCTGCTCGCCAGGCCCGGCTCCGAGCTGGCCCGCGAACTGTTCCCGCTCAGCGAGTTCGGCACCGGCCACCCCGGCTCCACCGTGCTGGAGATCACCTTCCAGGGCGACAGCTCGGCCCAGCCCTTCGTCTCCCAGCTCGCCCGCACCTACCAGATCGACATCAACATCCTCGGCGCCGCGGTGGAGACCATCGCCGGCCGGATGGTCGGCCGGATGCGGGTCGAGCTGTCCGGCGGCCACCAGGACAACGTGGTGCCGATCGGCTACCTGCGCGAGCAGGGCCTGCAGGTGGACGTGATCGGTGCGACGGACGGAGCGGTGGCATGACCTGGGACGAGATGTGGGCCCTGATGGGGCCCGCCACGCAGGAGACCTTCCAGATGGTCGGGGTGTCCGCGGTCGTCACCGTCCTGCTCGGCCTGCCGCTGGGCGTGCTGCTGGTGCTCACCGACAAGGGCGGCCTGCTGGCCAACCGGGCCGTCAACAAGAGCATCGGCTTCGTCGTGAACCTCGCCCGGTCGGTGCCGTTCATCATCCTGATGATCGCGCTGATCTCCTTCACCCGCTGGCTGGTCGGCACCTCCATCGGCTGGCAGGCGGCGACCGTGCCGCTGACCATCGGCGCCATCCCGTTCTTCGCCCGCCTGGTCGAGACCTCCGTCCGTGAGGTCGACCGGGGCCTGGTCGAGGCGGTCCAGTCGATGGGCGGCAGCACCTGGACGATCGTCCGCAAGACCCTGCTGCCCGAGGCCCTGCCCGGCATCGTGGCCTCGGTCACCACCACGGTCATCACCCTGATCAGCTACTCCGCGATGGCCGGCACGGTCGGCGGCGGCGGCCTCGGCACCCTCGCCGTCAACTACGGCTACCAGCGCTTCGAGACCACCTTCATGTGGGTCATCGTGGCCGAGCTGGTGATCATCGTCACCGCCGTCCAGCTGATCGGCGACTTCGTCGTCCAGCGGCTCTCCCACCGCGGGCGCACCGGCGGCCGGACCCGGCTGCTCGGCCGCTCCCGGACGACTCCCGACGAGGACCTCGTCGCCTCCTAGACCTCCCCCGTCCGACCCCGGGCGCGGCTCCCCGTTCCACGCAGAAAGGCACTTTTCGTGCGCAACGTTCTGAAGTTCACCAGCATCCTCGCCACCGCCGGCGTCGCCCTCTCGCTCGCCGCCTGCGGCAGCTCCGGGTCCTCCTCCTCGTCGGACGCGAACGCGCCGCTCAAGGTCGTGGCCAGCCCCACCCCGCACGGTCAGATCCTGAAGTTCGTCAAGGACAACCTCGCGGAGAAGGCGGGCCTCAAGCTCGACATCAAGGAGGTCACCGACTACGTGACCCCCAACACGGCGGTGCAGGACGGTTCGGCCGACGCCAACTACTTCCAGCACGTCCCGTACCTGGAGGACTTCAACAAGAAGCGCGGCACCGACATCGTGTCGGTCGAGCCCGTGCACCTGGAGCCGCTGGGCGTCTACTCCAAGAAGGTCAAGGCGATCGCCGACCTGCCGGACGGCGCCACCATCGGTCTGCCGAACGACGCCACCAACGAGGGCCGCGCGCTCAAGCTGCTCGCGGACAACAAGCTGATCACCCTCAAGGACGGCGTCACCACCGCCGCCACCCCGGCGGACGTGACCGGCAACCCGAAGAACTTCAAGTGGAAGGAGCTGGAGGCCGCCCAGCTGCCCCGCTCCGTCGCCGACCTCGACGCCGCCGTCATCAACGGCAACTACGCGATCGACTCCGGCCTGAAGCCGGCCACCGACGCCCTGGTGCTGGAGAAGGCCGAGGGCAACCCGTACGCCAACATCCTGGCCGTCAAGAAGGGCAAGGAGAACGACCCGCGGGTCAAGAAGCTGGCCGAGCTGCTGCACTCCGACGAGGTCAAGAAGTACATCAACGACACCTTCCAGGGTTCGGTCATCCCGGCCTTCTGAGCCGCGGTCCGCTCGACACCCCGATCCCGACCGGGCCCCCGCCGCACCTCGGCGGGGGCCCGGTCGGGCAGTATGCGGCAGGGACACTCCGGCCGACCGCGTTCTGACGTACCGTCGTGCGGGCAGCGCACCGCGTGGCACCCGGGGCACGACGGAGGCGTACGGTGTTGTGTTCACGACCCGGCGAGGAGAGACGGCATGGCAGCGAGCTTCCCCGAGACCGCCATCAGCACCGAACGGCTGCTGCTCCGGCCCCTGGCGGAGGACGACGCCCCCGGGCTGGCCACCATGATGGCCGACGACCTGGTCCTCGCCTGGACGGACCTGCCGCACCCCTTCACCGAGGAGTACGCGGCCGAGCTCGCCCGCACCCTCGCCCCCGCCCACCGGGCCGCCGGGCGCGGCATCGTCTTCGCCGTCACCGAGAACCTGACCCAGCGCCTGGTCGGCCTGGTCGAGCTGCGCAACACCGACTGGCGGCTGCGCAGCACCGAGATCTCCTACGTCACCGCCGTCTGGGCGCGCGGCGAGGGCTACGCCCCGGAGGCCGTCCTCGGCGTCGCCCAGTGGCTGTTCGAGGACCGCGGCTTCCTGCGCCTGGAGCTGCGCACCGCCGCCGGCAACACCGCCGCCCAGCAGGTCGCCCAGAAGATCGGCGGCATCAGCGAGGGCGTGCTGCGCAGCGCCTGGATAGTCCGGGGAGAGTCCGGCGAGGCGGTGCCGGAGGCATCTCCCGGCGGCCGGACCGGGGGAGAGAGCCGCAGCGACCTCATCCTGTGGAGCCTGCTCCCGGAGGACCTGGAGTCGCCCGAGCCGCTCCGCGGGGGCTGGCACGGCGACCAGCGCTACGTGCTCCGCGACTGAGCCCCGAAGCCCCTGACCCGGCGTGGACATGTGTGCGAGATGTCGGGGTCCGGGGTACCGCACCCGGTAGCCTCTGGACCGGCACCGCACGACGGCGGATCGCGTGGCGCACCGAGGCGAGGGAGAACGGCCGCAGATGGCTGACCGGATCACGGTCATCGGGTGGGACGGCACACCGCTGACCGAGGCCGCCGGCGCGGCCCTGGCCGCGGCGACCCTGGTGGCGGGAGCCCCCTACCAACTGAACGCCCTCCCGGTGCCGGAGGCCGCCGAGCGGATCACCCTCGGCAACGTCCGGCAGGCCGCCCGCCGGATCGCCGAGCACCGCGGCGCCGCCGTCGTGGTCGCCGAGGGCGACCCGGGCTTCTTCGGGGTGGTGCGCACCCTGCGCCGCCCCGAGTACGGCCTCGAACTGGAGGTGCTGCCCGCCGTCTCCTCGGTGGCCGCCGCCTTCGCCCGGGCCGGCATGCCCTGGGAGGACGCCCAGGTGGTCAGCGTCCACGGCGGACGGCTGCGCCGTGCGGCCAACATCTGCCGGGCCCACCCCAAGGTCGCGGTGCTCACCGCGCCCGGCGCCGGGCCCGCCGAACTCGCCCTGATGCTGCGCGGGGTGCACCGGACCTTCGTGGTCTGCGAGGCCCTCGGCACCCCGGACGAGGACGTCACCGTCCTCACCTCCGACCGGATCGCCGACCACGTGTGGCGCGACCCGAACGTGGTGCTGGTGATCGGCGGCGGCGCCCAGGCCTCCGCCGTGGACGAGGCGGCCGGCTGGCTCGCGGGGCGCCCGGTCGGCTACCCCGGCGCGGAACGCGGCTGGGCGCTCCCCGGTGACGCCTATGCGGGCGCCGGGCGCACGGAGGGTGAGCCGGGCGCACCGGAGGCGCTCCCCGCCCATGTGCGCGCCCTGGTACTGGCCCGTCTGGGCGCGCGCCCCGGGGACCTGGTCTGGTCGGTCGGCGCCGGCAGCGGCGCCCTCGCGGTGGAGGCGGCCCGGTTCGGCGCCGCCGTCGTCGCGGTCGAGGATTCCCGCTCGGCCTGCGCCCGGCTGACCGTCAACGCCCGCCGCTACGGCGTCGAGGTGGAGACGGTGTACGGGAGCGGCCCCGAGGTGCTGGGCGGCCTGCCGGAGCCGGACGCGGCGGTGGTGGAGTCCGGCGGACTCGACGTGGTGCGCGCCGTCCTGGCCCGCCGGCCCGAGCGGTTCGTCGCGCTGCCCCGGACCCTCGCCGAGGCGCAGGAGGTCCACCGGGCGATCGCCGGGGCCGGTTACCGGGCGGACGGCGCGCTGCTCCAGGCGACCCCGTTGCGGCCGGTGGGGGAGGGCGACGGTCTGGCGCTGGGGGCCGGCGGGACCGGCGCGCTGGTGCTCTGGGGTGAGCAGATCGTGTGAAGGCCGTGGGCGCGGGCCGGGGCCGTCCGGTGGCGCCGACGGTGATCCAGGTCGCATCCGGACACCGATTCGAGAGGTGACCGCGCCGTGCCGGTAGTGTGACGTCCTGGACGGCCGTATCGGTCGGCGACCCACCCGATTCGGTCGGTTTGTCACCTTTTTGACGCGGTGCAATCCGATTCCGCTCGGAGTGTGGGCAATTCGACGGGCCGCGTGCCGGACCTGGAGAATGCCGTAGGGTCCGGTGCGGTCGTGCCGGTTGCTCCGGGTTGTCGTTGTTTCAGACGATGTGCCGCCCCGTACGGGCGGCGCGCCGGGCCGGGGTGCCGCAGTGCGCCGGATGGACTTGGGCCGCAGCGCCACGGCGCGGCGGCCGCGTGTGGTTAGGGGCGGGCCGGTGCTGGTGCGGCCCGTGCGGATGGGCGCTGCGATCGGTGATCGTGTCGCCGAGGGCGCGGCAGCGGCCTGGAAGGAGCTTTGACAATGACCGATGGCGGCCACGTCCCGGGCGAGGGACTGCCGGAGCACCTGCACGCCGGGCATGACCCGCTCGGCGGACCGGAGGGCGTCGCGGGCGTTGCACCCCTCCAGGGCGTCGCGACGGACGGCGGTGCGATCCCGAACCCGGCTCCGGTCGGCGGCGTCCCCGGCGCGATGCCCCCGGGTGCGGGCGTCATCCCGCCGCAGGGCCAGCACGGCTACGGCGTTCCCGGCGTGCCCCAGCCCGGCCACCCCGGCGACGGCTGGGCCGTCGACCAGGGCGCCCCGCGCCCGGCCTTCCACTTCCTCGACCAGCCCGACACGCCGGACGGCCTGGACGACGATGACGACGTGCTGCTGATGCCCGGCCCGCAGGGCTCCTGGGGCGAGCCGGCCGTGCCGGCCGAGCAGATGCCGCTCGCGCCGCAGCAGGACGGCACGCCGGTCGAGCCGTCCTGGCCGCCGGTGGACCCGCCGGTGCTCGGCGCCGAGCACGCCGTTCCGCAGCAGCCCGTCCAGACGCAGCCGCAGCAGCCGATGACGCAGGCTCAGCAGCCGCGCCGGCCGCTGCACGCCGGCCCGCCGATCCCGGACCCGTCGCTGATGACCGGCCAGGTGCCGGTCCGCTCGCTGGCCGACCGCGGCCCCTCGCAGGGCGGCACGCCCGCGCACGGCATCCCGGTGGTCGGCCGCCCGCCGATGGCCGAGGCCGTCGCCCCGGCGCACGCCGCCGCCCCGCAGGCCGTCCCGACGGCGCCGGTCGCCCCGGCGGCTGCCGGGGTTCCGGTCGTGGACGGGCAGCAGCTGCCGCAGGCGCAGGACTTCCAGCAGGTCCAGCACGCCCAGCAGGTGCCGCTGGCCGGGCCGCCGGTCGAGGTCGTGCTGGCCGTGGAGACGGTCGGGGCGATCGAGGTGATCGAGGTCGTCGAGACGCCGGAGGCCGTCCACGCCGACCCGGTCCAGCCCGCGCAGGACGTGACGGCCCAGGCCGCCCAGGCCACTGCGCCCGCCGTGGAGGCCGTGGAGGCCGTCGCCGTGGCGGCGCAGGCCGCCCCGGCCGAGTCCGCCCAGCCGGTGGCCGGGACGGCCGACGCGCCCGTCGTCGTCGAGCCCGTCGCCGAGGGCGTTGCCGCCGAGGCCGTGGCCGCCGACGGCGCCGCCGTGCCCGTCGAGCAGACCGAGGCCGCGGCCCCGGCCGGCCAGCCGCGCCGGATCTCCGCCTTCCTGGCCGCTCCCACCCCGCACGGCCTGCCCAAGGTCGAGAAGGCCGGGCAGGCCCAGGTCGTCGAGGAGACGGCTCCGCAGCAGCCCGCGCCCATAGCGGCCGCCGACGCGCCGCAGCCCGCGGCCGCGGCCGTCGAAGCCGTCGAGGCCGTCGAGGCCGTTGATTCCGCGCAGCCCGCCGAGGCCGTCGCGGGCGCCGAGTCCGGCCCGGTCGCCGTGGTGGCCGAGGCCGCCGAGCAGGCCCACCCGGCGGAGACCGCGTCGGAGGCCGTCGCCGAGCCGGTCGCGGAGACCGCCGCGGGCACCGGTGAGATGCCCTCCGGCCAGGCCGTCGTCGAGCCCGCCGCGGAGGCCGAGCAGCCGCAGCAGCAGGCCGAGGTCCAGGCCGAGGCACCCGCCGGACAGGCCGTGGAGCAGGCCGTGGAGGCGCCCGCGGAGGCCGAGGCCGCCGAAGCCGTCGAGCCGGCCCCCGAGTCGCCCGCCGAGGCTCCGGCCGAGGCCGCCCCCGAGGCTCCGGCGGCGCAGCCCGCCGAAGCCGTGGAGCAGCCCGTGGCCGAGGCCGTCGCGCCCGTCGAGGCCGTCGAGCCGGCCGGAGAGGCCGAGGAGACCGCTCCCGCCGAGGGCGCCGTCGAGCAGCCCGTCGCCGCCGTCGCGGAGGCCGAGGCCCTCGCGGAGCCGGCCGCCGAGCCGGCGCAGGTCCCGGCCGAGGCCGAACCCGCCGCCGTCGCGCAGGCCGCCGCCGCCGCCGCTCCGGAGGCGGAGCCCGCCCAGGAGCAGGCCGGCGAGGCGACCGCCGGAGCCGTGGAGCAGCCCGCCGCCGAGGCCGTTGACGCCGCTGAGGCCGTTGACGCCGCTGAGGTCACCGAGGCCCCTGAGGCCCCTGAGGGCACCGCCGCCGAGGAGGCGCAGGAGCAGCCGGAGCAGCAGCCCGAGGAGCCGGCCGAGCCGCGCGGCCCGGCCGCCCCCGGATACGACGAGGCCGGCCGCGAGGCCGTCCACCAGGTGATCCGCGAGCGTCGCGACGTGCGCAACGGCTTCCGCCCGGACCCGATCCCGCACGAGGTGCTGATCCGCGTCCTGGAGGCCGCCCACACCGCGCCCAGCGTCGGCTACTCGCAGCCCTGGGACTTCGTGGTGATCCGCTCGGCGAAGACCCGCAAGCGGATGCACGCCCTGGCCGAGCGCCAGCGCGAGGCGTACGCGGACTCGCTGCCCAAGGGCCGGGCCAAGCAGTTCAAGGAAATCAAGATCGAGGCCATCCTCGACACCCCGGTCAACATCGTGGTGACCTCCGACCGCACCCGCGGCGGCCGGCACACCCTGGGCCGGCACACCCAGCCGCAGATGGCCCCGTACTCGGCCGCCCTGGCCGTCGAGAACCTCTGGCTGGCCGCCCGCGCCGAGGGCCTGGGCGTCGGCTGGGTGAGCTTCTTCGACGACGAGCAGCTGGTCCGCGAACTCGGCCTGCCCGAGCACCTGGAGGTCGTCGCCTACCTGTGCGTCGGCTTCGTCGACGAGTTCCCGGACGAGCCCGAGCTGGAGCAGCAGGGCTGGGCCAAGAAGCGCCCGCTGTCCTGGGTCGTCCACGAGGAGCAGTACGGCAACCGCGCGCTGCCCGGCGAGGAGCCGCAGAGCCTGCTCGCCGAGACCCTGCGCGGCATCCGGCCGCTGGACGCCAAGGCGCTCGGCGAGGCCTGGGACCGTCAGAAGCGGATGACCAAGCCGGCCGGTTCGCTCGGCATGCTGGAGATCATCTCCGCCCAGCTGTGCGGGCTGTCCCGCAAGTGCCCGCCGCCGATCCCGGAGCCCGCCTGCGTGGCGATCTTCGCCGGCGACCACGGTGTGCACGCCCAGGGCGTCAGTCCCTGGCCGCAGGAGGTGACCGCCCAGATGGTCGCCAACTTCCTGGCCGGGGGAGCGGTGATCAACTCCTTCGCCAAGCAGATCGGCACCGAGGTCTGCGTGGTCGACGTCGGCGTCGCCGCCGAGCTGCCGGACGCCGTCCAGCAGGGCCGCGCCACCGGCCTGCTGCCGCGCAAGGTCCGCCCCGGCACCGCCGACATGACCCAGGGCCCGGCGATGACCCGCGAGGAGGCCCTCAAGGCCATCGAGGTCGGCATCGAGACCGCCCGCGACCTGGTCGCGGCGGGCAACAAGGCACTGGTCACCGGCGACATGGGGATCGCCAACACCACCGCCTCGGCGGCCCTGATCTCGGTGTTCACCGGCCTCGACCCGGCCGAGGTCACCGGCCGCGGCACCGGCATCGACGACGAGACCCACGCCCGCAAGATCGAGGTCATCCGCGCCGCGCTGGCCCTGCACCGGCCCGACCCGAGCGACCCGGTCGGCGTCCTCGCCGCCGTCGGCGGCCTGGAGCACGCCGCCCTGGCCGGCTTCCTGCTGGGCGCCGCCTCGCTGCGCACCCCGGTGGTCCTGGACGGCGTCATCGCCGGCTCGGCCGCGCTGGCCGCCAAGGCCATCGCCCCCGAGGTGCTGGCCGCCTGCATCGCCGGGCACCGCTCCGCCGAGCCCGGCCACCAGGCCGCGCTGGCGAAGCTCGGCCTGCGCCCGCTGATCGACCTGGACCTGCGGCTCGGCGAGGGCACCGGTGCCCTGCTGGCCCTGCCGCTGGTGCAGAGCGCGGCCCGGGCGATGCACGATGTAGCCACCTTCGACTCCGCCGGGGTCACCGAGAAGGCCTGACGCACCCCGTCACCGCTCCGCGGACCGGCCCGAGGGCGCGCCGGACCGCGGAGCGGTGCCGTACCTTCCCCAACCCTCACCCCCGATCAGGAGCACCGCCGATGAGCGCGCCCACCCCGCACCCGAGCACCGAGGGCCGTACCCCCTACCCGGTGGGCCTGCTGCTGGCCGGCCGCCGCGTCGTCGTGGTCGGCGGCGGCCAGGTCGCCCAGCGGCGGCTGCCGGCCCTGATCGCCTCCGGTGCCGACCTGCACCTCATATCGCCGGCCACCACCCCGGCCGTCCAGGCGATGGCCGACGCCGGCGAGCTCACCTGGCACGCCCGCCCGTACCGGGACGGCGATCTGGCCGGCACCTGGTACGCCCTGGTCGCCACCGACGACCCGGCCGTCAACGCGGCGGTCAGCGCCGAGGCCGAGCGCGAGCGGGTGTTCTGCTCCCGCAGCGACGACGCCGCCGCGGCCACCGCCTGGACCCCGGCCAGCGGCCGCGACGCGGGCGCCACCGTCGCGGTCCTCACCGGCGACCCGCGCCACTCCGCCGCCCTGCGCGACGCCATCGTCGACGGCCTGCGGGACGGCTCGCTGGCCGCCCGCCAGTACCGCGCGCACGGCGCCGGCGTGGCCCTGGTCGGCGGCGGTCCCGGCGACCCGGACCTGATCACCGTGCGGGGCCGCCGGCTGCTCGCCGACGCCGACGTGGTCGTCACCGACCGCCTCGCCCCGCGCGAGCTGCTCGCCGAACTGCCCGAGCACGTCGAGGTGATCGACGCCTCCAAGATCCCGTACGGCCGCTTCATGGCCCAGGAGGCGATCAACCGCACGCTGGTCGAGCACGCCAAGGCCGGCAAGTTCGTGGTCCGGCTCAAGGGCGGCGACCCGTACGTCTTCGGCCGCGGCGGCGAGGAACTGCTGGCCTGCGCGGAGGCCGGGCTTCCGGTCACCGTGGTGCCCGGGATCTCCAGCTCGATCAGCGTCCCCGCGGCGGCCGGCGTCCCGGTCACCCACCGCGGCATGACCCACGAGTTCACCGTGATCTCCGGCCACGTCGGCCCGGACGACGAGCGCTCGCTCACCAACTGGGAGGCCGCCGCGAGGATGAGCGGCACCCTGGTGCTGCTGATGGCCGTGGACAAGATCGGCGCGATCGCCGCCCGGCTGGTCGAGTACGGCCGGCCGGCGGACACCCCGGTCGCCGTCGTCCAGGAGGGCACCACCGCGGCCCAGCGCCGGGTGGACGCCACCCTCGGCACCGTCGCCGCGGTGGTCGAGGCCGAGGGCGTCAAGCCCCCGGCGGTCATCGTCATCGGCGACGTCGTCAACGTGCTGGCCGCGGCCTTCCAGCCGTAGGCCGGCGCGGACCCGCCGGCGTCGACCCGCCGGGGCGAACGCGCCGCAGCGGCCGCCGGGGCGAACGCGCTGCGGCCAACGCGCAGGAGCGGGAAGTCGGCCGGTCCGACCTCCCGTTCCGCGGCCGTTCCGCGGCTACTCCAGCGGCTGCTCCGTCCAGATGACCTTCCCGGTCGCCGTGTAGCGCGTCCCCCAGCGGTCCGCGAACTGCGCGACCAGGAACAGCCCGCGCCCGCCCTCGTCCTCGGTCGCCGCGTACCGCAGGTGCGGCGAGGTGCTGCTGCCGTCCGACACCTCGCAGATCAGCGAACGGTCCCGCAGCAGCCGCACCCGGATCGGCCCGGAGCCGTACCGGATCGCGTTGGTCACCAGCTCGCTCAGGATCAGCTCGGTGACGAACGCGGCCTCCTCCAGCCCCCACGCCGTCAGCCGCTCCGCCACCGCGGCCCGGACCTCGCGCACCGCCGCCGGGTCGGAGGGCACCTCCCACTGCGCCACGTGGTCCGGGGCCAGCACCCTGGTCCGGGCCACCAGCAGGGCGATGTCGTCCTGCGGGTGCGCCGGCAGCATCGCCCCGAGCACGTCCGCGCAGGTCTGCTCGGGCGTGCGCGGCGGCCCGGTCAGCGCCGCCCGCAGCAGCTCCAGCCCCTCGTCGATGTCCCGCTCCCGGTCCTCCACCAGCCCGTCCGTGTACAGCACCAGGCGACTGCCCTCGGCGAGCTCCAGCTCGGCGGTCTCGAACGGCAGCACCGCCAGCCCCAGCGGCGGCCCGGTCGGCAGCTCCGGGAACACCACCCGGCCCTGCGGGTCCACCACGGCCGGCGGCGGATGACCGGCGGTGGCCAGCGTGCAGCGCCGCGACACCGGGTCGTAGATCGCGTACAGACAGGTCGCCCCGGCCAGCTCCGCGCGCCCGCCGCCCGCCGCCTCGTCCTGGTCGATCCGGTTCACCAGCTCGTCCAGGTGCCCCAGCAGCTCGTCCGGCGGCAGGTCCAGGGTCGAGAAGTTGTGGATCGCCGTGCGCAGCCGGCCCATCGTCGCCGCCGCGTGCAGCCCGTGCCCCACCACGTCCCCGACCACCAGCGCCACCCGCGCACCCGGCAGCGGAATCACGTCGAACCAGTCCCCGCCCACCCCGGCCTGCGCCGGCAGGTAGCGGTGCGCCACGTCCAGCGCCGTCTGCTCCGGCAGGTTGCGCGGCAGCAGGCTGTGCTGGAGCGTCACCGCCATGGTGTGCTCCCGGGTGTAGCGGCGGGCGTTGTCGATGCACACCGCGGCGTGCGCGACCAGCTCCACCGCCAGCGCCAGGTCGTCCGCCTCGAACGGCTCGGCCCGCTGCGCCCGCCAGAACCGGGCCACCCCCAGCAGCACCCCGCGCGCCCGCAGCGGCACCCGCACCAGCGAGTGCACCCCGTACGCCAGTACCTGCGCCGACCGCTCCGGGTCCTGGTCCCGCCACTCGTCGACCTCCGCCAGGTGCGGTTCGATGCCCGGCTCACCACTGTGCAGCGCCCCGGCCAGCGGGGTCTCGGGCACCACGTCCAGCACCGTGCCGACCGGGTAGAACGGCGCGTCGTCCCGTACGCCCGCCACCGCGGCGCGGCGCATCCGCCCCAGCGACGGGCCCGGCGGCGGCTCCTCGCCGGTCAGCACCTGGTCCGCCAGGTCCACCGTGACGAAGTCCGCGAACCGCGGCACCGTGACCTGCGCCAGCTCCTCCGCCGTCCGCGTCACGTCCAGGGTGCTGCCCACCGTCACCCCGGCGTCGTACAGCAGCCGCAGCCGCCGCTGCGCGCGCTCGGCCCGGCCGGACAGCGCCGCCAGCTCGGTGGAGTCGCGCAGCGTGGCGACGCATCCGGGCAGGCCGCCCGGCCGGTCGATCAGCCGGACGTTCACCGCCAGCAGCCGCTCCCCGGCCAGCACCACCTCGTCGGTCACCTGGCGCTCGGCGGTCAGCAGCTCCAGCGGCGCCTGCTCCAGGCCCAGCCCGGTCACCGGGCGGCCCTCGGCGTCCGGCGGCAGGTCCAGCAGCCGGCGCGCCTCGTCGTTGCAGAGCAGCAGCCGCCCGTCCCCGCCGATGATCATCACGCCCTCGCGCACCGCGTGCAGCACCGCCGCGTGGTGCTCGTACATCCTGGTCATCTCGACCGGGCCCAGCCCGTGCGTCTGGCGCCGCAGCCGCCGGCTGATCAGCGCCGTCCCCAGCGTGGCGAGCCCCACCGCGGCCGCCGCCGCGCCCAGCACCACCGGCAGCTGCCGCTGGCTGGCGCTGCTGATGTTCTTCAACGTGACGCCCGCCGAGACCGCCCCGACCACCGAGCCGTCCGGCGCGTACACCGGGACCACCGCCTGCACCAGGCGGCCGAGCGTGCCCGAGACCTGCTGCGTCACCACCTGCCCGTGCAGGGCGGGCTCGTAGACGCCGACGAACTTCTGGCCGATCCGGGCCGGGTTCGGGTGGGTGTAGCGGATGCCCTGGTCGTTCAGCACGACGATGAAGTCCACGCCCGAGGCGACCCGTGCGGCTTCCGCGCTCGGCTGCAGGAGGGCCGTCGGATCGGGGGAGCGCAGCGCGGCGACGATGCCCGGGGAGTTGGCGAAGGTCTGCGCCACCGCCACCGAACGGTTGCGGGCCTCGTGCGTGGCGTCGTTGCGCGACTGCACCACCAGTGCCACCGCGGCCGCCACCACGAGCAGCAGCACGACCAGCACCTGGAGTGCGAAGACCTGCCCCGCCACCGACCGGTGCCAGACCGGCCACCGCCGCTTCGCGTGCGGCAGCTGTGGCCGACCGTGTGGGCGCCCACCGGGGGAGCCGGCGGAGCCAGTGGCGCCAGAGGCCGACGGAGCCCAGGATCGGCCCGGATTTCGGGCCATACGGTCATATTTGCACTACGGCCAGCCGGGGACCACCCCGCTCCCTCCGCCGTTTGGCCTTCCCCGCCCGGGCTTGGCAAGATCGCAGGGTGTCCGAACCCCGCACCATCACCGACCCGGCCGACCCCCGCCTCGCCGACTACACCGGCCTGACCGACGTCGAACTGCGCCGCCGCCGCGAACCCGCCGAGGGCCTCTTCATCGCCGAGGGGGAGAAGGTCATCCGCCGCGCCCTGGCCGCCGGCTACCGGATGCGGTCGATGCTGCTCACCTCCAAGTGGCTGGAGGTGATGGGCGACGTCATCGCCGAGGCCGACGCCCCCGTCCACGTGGTCGAGCCCGCGCTCGCCGAAGCCGTCACCGGCTACCACGTGCACCGCGGCGCCCTCGCCTCGATGGAGCGCAAGCCCCTCCCCGACGCCGCCGAGGTGCTCGCCGGGGCCCGCCGGGTCGCCGTGCTGGAGGGCCTCGTCGACCACACCAACCTCGGCGCCATCTTCCGCAGCGCCGCCGCCCTCGGCATGGACGCCGTCCTGCTCTCGCCCGACTGCGCCGACCCGCTCTACCGGCGCGCGGTCAAGGTCTCCATGGGCGCCGTCTTCGCGGTCCCGTACGCGCGCCTGGACCCCTGGCCCGCCGCCCTCGACACCGTCCGCGAGGCCGGCTTCACCCTGCTCGCCCTCACCCCCGCCGAGGCCGCGGTCGACCTCCACACCCTCACCCCGCACGGCCTCCCCAAGGCCGCCCTGATGCTCGGAGCCGAGGGCGACGGCCTCACCCCCCGTGCCATCGCCGCCGCCCACCACCCCGTCCGCATCCCCATGGCCCACGGCATCGACTCCCTCAACGTCGGCGCCGCCGCAGCCGTGGCCTTCTACGCCGTCACCACCCCCACCCCCTGACCGCCCGACTCCCCACGCACGCCCGGTTCACCGGAGCCCCCACCGCCCCCCGCCCGCAGCGTCCTCCGGGGGCCCTGCACGAGAAGTCGGCCCGCCCGACTTCTCGGGTCCTGCGCCGCCCCATTGCCGCCGATGGTCGGCCGACCCGGCGCCCAGGCCCGTATCGCTTACGCCGAGGCCTTCCTCCGGTCGGCGTGCGCCCGCAGCGTCCTCCGGAGCCGCGCCGCGCGAGAAGTCGGCTGGATCGACTTCTCGCGCGTGCCGGTTTTGCCGAGACCGCATTCCAGGCGCTCGCCCGCAGCGTCTTCCGGAGCCGCGCCGCATGAGAAGTCGGCCCGCCCGACTTCTCGTGTCGGCCGTCGTGGTGCGGACGGGGCCCGGGTGGCTTCAGCCGGTGGGGGAGGTGGGTGGGGCCGGGGCGGCGGCGGGGGGTGGGGTGGTGGCGCCGGGCCAGGATTCGTCGAGGGTGCCGTCGGGGCGGACGGTGTAGCGGGTGGAGGCGACGGCGCCGGTGACGGCCGAGCGTTCCTCGCGGACGACCGTGCTGCCGTCCAGTCGCCAGGTGGCCGCCGCCTGCGGGTCCGCCACCGAGGTGCGGGAGGTGGTGGCGACCGGGGTGTCCCCGGTGAAGGTGTAGAGCTGGACGAGGTCGACCTGGGTCGAACCCTCCGCCCGCCGCAGGACGACCACCGCGGCCGGCAGGCCCTTGTACCGGGCCGGCAGTACCGCGCTCAGCGTGACCTGCGGCCCGGGCCCGACCGAGTGCCCGTTCTGCAGGGCGACGGCCGGTCCGCCGGCCCCGTCGGGGTAGCCGCGGTTGGGCCAGTCCACCGGTGGCACGGGCGCCTGCGGGGCTGTCAGCCCGCTGTCCGCGCCACCGCGCGCCGCCGCCGGGAGCGGCGCGGTCGAGGCCTGTGGCGCGGTCGAGGACTGCGGCACGACGTCGGCCGAGGTCCCCGGCACCGCCTGTTCGCCGCCGGAGCCCGTATTCACCACCACCGCGCTCGGTGGCCGCACGCTCCGGTTGTCCCGGTTCTCGCAGCCCTGCGCCGCCGCGATGGCCAGCGCCACCCCGATGGTCACGGTGACGAAGACCACCAGCCGCTGCCGGAGCAGCCGCTGCCGGGCGGTGCCGGGCCGCCCGCCGGGGGCGGGGGTGTGCTGGCGGTCCCGGGGGCGTGCCCGGTCGTGGGGGCCGGGGCGGCCCGGGGGCGGGGTCTGCGGACGGTCCGGACGCGCCCGCAG